>CAXMPC010000175.1:0-41592 GCA_964195335.1 uncultured Gammaproteobacteria bacterium
GTAGCGCAGCTCGGCCGGCACGTTACTCATCTCTCGGTTCCCCTGGCTGGTCGGTCGAAGGGCCGCATTATGCCGTGGCCCCGGATGGCGGTCACATGATGATTGTCACGTGTCGATGCAGGACTTGCCCTGGCGCACGAATGGCGGCCTCATCATCTCGACCGGGTGCGGCTTGCCACGCAACAGCGCGACCGCCTCGGTTTCCTTGCCGGCAGGCAGTCGCGCCAGCGCGACCGACAGCCCCAGGGTCGGCGAAAAGGAGCCGCTGGTGACGTTGCCGCGGCGACCGTCGGCCAGCTGCACCTCAGTGCCGTTGCGCAACACGCCGCGCTCACGCAGCACCAGGCCGGTGAAGCGGCGCCGGTCGGGATCCTTGCGCTGAGCCTCCAGCACCGGGCGGCCGATGAAGTCACGGTCTTCCGGATCCCAGGCGACGGTCCAGCCGAGGCCGGATTCAAGCGGCGTCACCGACTCGTCCATGTCGGTGCCGTAGAGGTTCATGCCGGCCTCGAGGCGCAGGGTGTCGCGGGCGCCGAGGCCGCACGGCCGTGCCCCGGCCTCGACCAGGTCGCGCCACAACTCGTCGGCGTCGGTGCCCGGCAGCAACAGCTCGAAGCCGTCCTCGCCGGTGTAGCCGGTACGGCCGATGAACAGGTCGCCGCCCTCGGCGGCGTGGAACGGCTTCAGGGTCTTGATCGGGTCGTGCAGGGCGTCGGGCAGCAGGGGAAGCAGCTTCTCCTGCGCCTCGGGGCCTTGTACCGCGATCATCGCCAGGTCGATGCGTTCGGTGACCTCGACGGCGAAACCATCGGTCTGCGCCTCCATCCAGGTGAGGTCCTTGTCGCGGGTGGCGGCGTTGACCACGACACGGTAGCGGCCTGGTTCGCGCAGGTAGACGATCAGGTCATCGAGGACGCCGCCGTCGGCGTTGAGCATGCAGGAGTAGAGCGCGCGGCCGTGGGTGTCGAGCCGGGCGACGTCGTTGGCCAGCAGCCGGCGCAGGTAGTCCTGGGCACCGTCGCCCTCGACATCGACGACGGTCATGTGCGAGACGTCGAAAATACCCCAGTGGCGGCGCACGGCGTGGTGCTCTTCCACCTGCGAGCCGTAGTGCAGCGGCATCTCCCAGCCGGCGAACGGGACCATCTTGCCCCCGAGGGCGACGTGCTGGGCGTGGAGTGGGGTCTGCATGCGCACTACTCTCCAGTCGGTTCAGTGGGTGTCGGTGCTGTTACGCGAGCGGGCGATCGACCGGCTCAGCAGCAGCACCGGCACGATGCCGGCGAGGACGATGGCGATTGCCGGACCCGCAGCCTCGGCGAGTCGCTCGTCTGAGGCGAGCTCGTAGGCCCGCACCGCCAGGGTGTTGAAATTGAACGGCCGCAGGATCAGCGTCGCCGGCAGCTCCTTCATCACGTCCACGAAGACTAGCAGGATTGCTGTCAGCAGGCTGCCGCGCAGCATCGGCAGGTGAACCCGGCCCAGCACCCGGCCCGGCGTCAGGCCGAGGGTGCGTGCCGACTCGTCCATCATCGGCTTGACCTGCTCCAATCCCGCCTCGACGGTCTGCAGCGACACGGCGAGGAAACGGACCATGTAGGCGAACAGCAGCGCGAACAGGGTGCCGCTGAGCAGCAGGCCGGTCGAGAAGCCGAGCTGTTCGCGTGCCCAGGCGTCGACGGCGTTGTCCAGCCAGCCGAACGGGATCAGTACGCCGACGGCGATCACCGTGCCGGGGATGGCGTAGCCGAGCGCGGCGATGCGCACGGCCGAGCCAATGGCGGCACCGCCGCGCAGGCGCTTGCCGTAGGCCATGAACAGCGCCAGCAGCAGCGCCAGCAGGGCGGCACTGGCCCCCAGCGCGAGGGTGTTGAGCACCAGCATCGGGAACGGACCGGCCAGGGTCGCGTCCAGGGTGTTTGCGGCCCAGACGGACAGCTGGCCGACCGGCAGCACGAAGCCGAGCAGCAGCGGTGCGCCGCAGGCGACGGTCGCCAGCCAGGCGCGCCAGCCGGCCAGTTGCAGCCGTGGCAGCGGTTGCGAGCGTTGGCCGACGTGGTGGTAGCGGGCCTGCCGGCGCGACCAGCGCTCGGTCAGGATCAGGGCGAAGACGAACAGCATCATCAGCGCCGAGAGCTGTGCCGCCGCGCCGCTGTCACCGAGCCCGTACCAGGTGCGGAAGATGCCGGTGGTGAAGGTGGACACGCCGAAGTACTGCACCGTGCCGTAGTCGGCCAGGGTCTCCATCAGCGCCAGCGACAGCCCGGCGATGATCGCCGGTCGCGCCGCCGGCAGGGTGATGCGCCACAGCCGCGCCCACGGGCCGGCACCGAGGATGCGGCCGGCCTCGAGGGCATGCACCGACTGCTCTAGGAAGGCGGCGCGGGCCAGCAGGTAGACGTAGGGGTAGAGCACCAGCGACAGCATGGCGATGGCGCCGCCGAGGGAGCGGATCTCGGGGAACCAGTAGTCGCCGTAACCCCAGCCGAACCAGCCTCGCAGCGCCGTCTGCACCGGGCCCGGGTAGTCGAGCATGCCGGTGTAGGTGTAGGCGATGATGTAGGCCGGGATCGCCAGCGGCAGCAGCAGCGCCCACTCGAACACACGCCGCCCGGGGAACTGGCAGTTGGTGGTCAGCCAGGCGCAGGTGACGCCGATCGACAGCACCCCGTAGGCGACGCCGAGCATCAGTCCCAGGGAGTTGAGCACGTAGTCGGCGAGGACCGTCTCGACCAGGTGGTGCCACACCTCGCCGACCGGCAGGAAGATGGCGCTGAAGACGGTCAGGATCGGCAGCGCCAGGAGCACGGCGACGGCGATCACCCCGGCCCGCCACGGATCGGGGAGCCGGAACGAAAAAGCCCGGCCCGCCGCAGGGGCGGGCCGGGGTGCCGTCGAGGCGGTCATCGGGTGAGGGTCATAGGGTGGGTTACTTCCAGCCGGCACGATCCATCAGCCGAACCGCGTTGGCGTTGTTGCGGCCCAGTTCGGCGAGGTTGATGGTGTCGGCCTTGTAGCTGCCCCAGCTCTCCAGCGTGGCATTGAGCGGCACACCGGCCACGACCGGGTACTCGAGGTTGGCGTCGGCGTACCAGCGCTGAGACTCCTCGGTGACCATGAACTCCAGCAGGCGCACGGCGTTGTCGAGATTGCGGGCGTACTTGGTGACGCCGGCACCGCTGACGTTGACGTGAGTGCCGCGCCCGTCCTGGTTGGGCCAGTGGACGGCGATCTTGGCAGCGGCCTCACGCTGGGCCGGGTCGCTGCTGCCAAGCATGGTGCCGAGGTAGTAGGTGTTGGCCACGGCGACGTCGCACTGGCCGGCGGCGACCGCCTTGATCTGGTCACGATCGCCACCACGCGGCGGCCGCGCCAGGTTGCCGACCAGCCCCTTGGCCCAGGTCTCGGTCCCGGCCTCGCCATTGGCGACGATCAGCGACGCCACCAGCGACTGGTTGTAGATGTTGCTCGACGAGCGGATGCAGATGCGCTTCTTCCAGCGTTCGTCGGCGAGATCCTCGTAGGTCGACAGCGACGCCGGATCGAGCCGGTCCTTGGCGTACATCAGCACGCGGGCGCGGATGGATACACCGAACCAGTAGCCTTGAGGATCGCGGTAGATCGACGGGATCGCCTTCTCCAGGGTCCCTGAGCGAACCGGCTGCAGGACGCCGGCGTCGTAGGCGCGATAGAGGCGTCCGGCATCGGTGGTCAGCAGCATGTCGGCCGGGGTGTTGCGGGCCTCGCTCTCGAGCCGTTTGAGCAGGGCGTCGGCCTTGCCGGTGACCAGGTTGACCTTGATGCCTGTTTCGGCGGTGAAGCGATCGAGCAGCGGCTTGATCAACGCCTCCTTGCGGGCGGAGTAGAGGTTCACCTCGCCGGCGGCGAATACCGGCAGCGACGGGGTGGCCAGGGCCAGCGCGGTCAGCGCCAGCAGGGTACGGAAAGGCTTCATTGTCGTGGGCTCCTGTCGAGGGCCGCCGCGCATCCCGGCGCGACGCCGCTATCGCAAATGTGTCGGTTGCATTGCCGGGCCATAGCGGCCCGGGCCAATAAGGGTGGGAAGCGTCCTTCTCCCCTTGACCTAAATGATAATCATTCTCATCTAGATGCGCAAGGCCCTGTAGTCATTATTTATTTTGCTAAATGTCAATTACTGTTGCGCAGCGCCTCGATGGCCGCGACCGATTTAGGCGCGGCCGCTGTCAGCACCTCGTGGCCGTCTGCGGTCACTAGCACGTCGTCCTCGATGCGCACGCCGATGTCGGCCCAGCGCGGCCCGACATCCTTTTCGCCGGCCGGCAGATAGAGCCCGGGTTCAATGGTCAGCGTCATGCCGGGTTCGAGCACCCGCCACTCGCCGCCGACCTTGTAATCGCCGACGTCGTGGACGTCGAGCCCGAGCCAGTGGCCGGTGCGGTGCATGTAGAAGCGCCGGTAGCCGCCCTTGGAGATCACCTGTCTCGGGCGGCCTTTGAGCAGGCCAAGCGCGACCAGTCCCGTGGCCAGCACCTCGACGGCAGCGTCGTGTGGGTCGTTCCAGTGGTTGCCCGGGCGTACCATCTCGATGGCTGCCTGTTGCGCCTCCAGCACCAGTTCGTAGATCGCCCGCTGGGCGCGGCTGTAGCGCGGGCCGACCGGGAAGGTGCGGGTGATGTCGGCGGCATAGCCCTCGACCTCGGCCCCGGCGTCGATCAGCACCAGGTCGCCCTTGCGCAGACGCGAGGCGTTTTCCGTGTAGTGCAGGATGCAGGCGTTGGCGCCGCTGCCGACGATCGACGGATAGGCCGAGTGGCGGGCGCCGCCGGTGGCGAAAGCGTGCTGCAACTCCGCTTCGAGGTCGAGTTCGTTGAGACCCGGCCGGCAGGCGCGCATGGCCTGGATATGCGCTGCGGACGAAATCGCCGCCGCCTTGCGCATCAGCCGGATTTCGGCCGGGGACTTGATCAGGCGCATCTCGTGCAGCAGGTGGTCGAGATCGACGATTTCGACCGGAGCCGTGATGCCGGCGCGTGACTTGTCGCGCACCAGGTTGATCCAGTCCAGCAGGCGGCGGTCGAATGCGGGGTCGCCGCCCATGCTGGCGTAGACCCGCTCGGTGTTCTCGAGCAGCCCGGGAAGAATGTCGTCGAGATCCCCGATGGGAAAGGCGTCGTCGGCCCCGTGGCGTTCGCAGGCCCCTTCGAGGCCGGCCCGTCGACCGTGCCAGGTCTCCATTTCTGGATTGCGTTCGCGGCAGAACAGCAGGTACTCGCCCTGCGGCCGTCCCGGAACCAGCACGGCCACCGCCTCGGGCTCGAGGAAGCCGGTCAGGTAGAGGAAGTCGCTGTGCTGACGGTAGGGGTGGTCGACGTCGCGGTTGCGCTGCCGCTCCGGCGCCGCGGGCAGGATGGCGATGCCGCCGTCGCCCATCTGCCGCATCAGCTGTTTACGGCGGCGGGCGAAATCGCGCGCGTTCATGGTTGGTTGCCTGCTTCCGCCCCGGCCCGCAGGGCGTCCCGGACCAGGTAGGTGCCGACCCTGAGGTATTCGATCAGTTCGACCAGGTCGCTTTCGGCCTCCTCGGTCTCCTCATCGTGCGCGACCTGGGCGATGCTGGCCAGGTCGTTGAGGAACTCCTCGGTGTCGCCGCCGAGCCGGGCGGGATTGATGCCGCCGAGGCCGAGTCCGCCGAGGAAACCCTGGCACCATTGGCCCAGTGCCTGTACCCGGTCGACCAGGGGAGCGTCATCGTCGGGCAGCCTCAACTCGAGATCGAATCGGGCCTCGCCAAGTTGTGTGTGGGTCGAGGTGAACAGTGACTGGACCGGTTCCGGAGGGTCGTCTACGGTTTCGCAGCCGAGGCTGTCGAGCCAGGCGGAGACGGGCAACTCGTGATCGATACAGAGCATGGCGCAGAGCATGCCGTGGGCGTCGGCCAGGCCCTGTGGCGCTCCGCAGGCGCTCAGTGCCTGCGCGGTTTCGTCGTTGTCGTGAGTGTCCGATGGCGGGGGGTTGATCGGCATCGATGGGCTCCGGCTGGGTGCCGAGTATGCTAGCACTGCGTGCGGAAACGCCGGTAACGGTGCGTTGACCGGTCGCTGAAGCCGGTTCTATAGTGGTTAGCGAAGAGGATGCCACATGCAGAATGCTGACTTGGAACTGAAAAAACTCGAGACGCGAATCGACGAACTGATCCGCATCTCCGGACGCCTGGGCGAAGAAAACCGCGCCCTGCGTGCCAGCCAGCGCACCCTTCAGATGGAGCGTGCCGGCCTGTTGGAGAAGAATGATCGTGCACGCAACCGGGTCGAAGCGATGATCATGCACCTCAATTCGATGGAGCACGGCACGTGAAAGACGATGGCTCTTCGGTAGTCGTCACTATCCTCGACAAAGAGTACCGCTTCGCCTGCGATCCGCAGGAGCGCGACTCGCTAATCGCCTCGGCACACTACCTCGACGGCAAGATGCGCGAGATCCGCCAGGGCGGTAAGCTGCTCGGCAGCGACGGACTGGCCGTGATGGCGGCACTGAACATCTCCCACGAGTTGCTGCTGCTCAAGTCGAAAAAGGGCGACATCAACGATGTGTTGAGCGGTCGTATCCGCGGTATCCAGGAAAAGATTGAGTCGGCCCTCCACGACGGCCGGCAGATGGAGCTCTGAATTTTCGGAAGGCCTGCTCGTGCCAACGGCATCGTGCGTCGATACCGGCAAGGTCGAACAGGTCAGAGGTTCTTGACACCCCCTGCGGTGCGCGAGGCCGGCTTAGGAAACTCTTGAGCCTAATTGCAGTACCCGGAGGCGAACCGATGAGGGGTCGTTGTGCATGTCCGCCGTCGAGCGGGAAGCCTGAGACCCCACGGCTGCCCCCACTTGAACCGCCTGGTTCAAGATCACGAGCCGGTTACGGCACAGGCGGGGGGTGTCACCTTATCCTGGCCGTTGGCCGGGCGACGGTAGCCCGCCAGCGACCCCGATGACGTCAGCTACAACTTTCGACCGGGCGCCGTTGCGGCGCGAACTGCGCGCTCGGCGGCGCGCCCTGGGTCGTGCCGAGTGCGCCGCCGCCGCACGCGGGCTGGCCAGTGCGCTGGTGCGCCACCCGGCCTTCATGCGCGCCGGCCGTTTTGCCGCCTACCTAGCCAACGACGGTGAGATCGATCCCACCTGGCTGGTGCAGCGAGCCTGGACCAGCGGCCGGCAGGTCTACCTTCCGGTGCTGGTCGAGCGCCCGCGACCGACGCTCCGCTTCGCCCCCTACGATCCCGGAACCCGCTTAAACCGTAACCGCTTCGGCATCCCCGAGCCGGACGTACCACGGCGGACGTTGCTGCCGGCGCGCGCTCTCGACCTGCTGCTGCTGCCGCTGGTGGCCTTCGACGCCCACGGCAACCGGCTCGGCATGGGCGGTGGTTACTTCGACCGCACACTCGCCTACCAGCACGGCCGCCGCTGGGTGCGCCCGCGGCTGCTCGGCGTCGGGTACGCATTCCAGCAGGTGCCGCGGCTCGCCACGGCGGCGTGGGATGTGCCGCTGCACGGGATCGTCACCGAGCGCGGCGCCGTGACCATCGACCGGGTATCGGGCCACAGGAATGGAAAGAGATGAACTACTGGCTGATGAAGAGTGAACCGTCGGTGTTTGGCATCGACGACCTGGCCGCGCGGCCGAAAAAGACCGAGCCGTGGGACGGCGTGCGCAATTACCAGGCGCGCAACATGATGCGCGATGAGATGCGACGTGGCGACCTGGCCTTTCTCTACCACTCCAACTGCGAGCCGCCGGGTATCGTCGGCGTCATGGAGATCGTGAAGGAGGGATACCCGGACCCGACGGCGTTCGATCCGGAGAGCAAGTACTTCGACCCCAAGTCCGACCCGGACAACCCGCGTTGGATCCTGGTCGACGTACGCCTGAAGCGGCGCCTCAAGCGCATGGTCAGTCTGGCCGAGCTGCGCGATCGCGCGGCCGATTTCGATGATTTCGCGCTGCTGCGACGGGGCAACAGGTTGTCGGTGATGCCGGTCGAGGCCGACACCTGGCAGCGCATCATCGAACTCGCTGGAGGTTGACGTGCGGCGCGATCGCCGCAGCGGGTATCATCGGCGACCCCAGTGTCGCCACACAGGAAGTTGCCGTGGACAGTGACAGCAAGAAACGTCTCGCCGCCGAGGCCGCGATCGACTACCTCGAGGTCGGCAGCACCGTCGGTGTCGGCACCGGCTCGACCGTCAACCACTTCATCGACGCCCTGGCCAGGGTCAAGGGCAAGATCGACGGTGCCGTCTCCAGTTCCGAGGCGAGCACGGCCCGGCTCAAGGGGCACGGCATCCCGGTACTCGAGCTCAACGCCTGCGGCGATCTCGGCCTCTACGTCGATGGTGCCGACGAGGCGACTCGCCACCTGCACCTGATCAAGGGCGGTGGCGGCGCCCTGACCCGGGAGAAGATCGTCGCCGCGGCCAGCCGCAAATTCGTCTGCATCGCCGATGAATCGAAACTGGTCGACGTCCTCGGCAGCTTCCCGCTGCCGGTCGAGGTCATCCCGATGGCGCGCAGCTACGTCGCCCGCGAACTGTTGCAACGCGGTGGCCAGCCGGTACTGCGCGAAGGGTTCACCACCGACAACGGCAACGTGATCCTCGATGTCCACCACCTCGAGATCCTCGACCCGGTGGCGCTCGAGCGCGACCTGAACCAGATCGTCGGCGTGGTCACCAACGGCCTGTTCGCCGCCCGCCCGGCCGACGTGCTGCTGCTCGGCGGTGACGACGGCGTGCGCACCCTCGACGGGGCCGGTAGCGCATGAAACTTACCCTGCGCCAGGTGTTGCTTGGTGGCGCTTTCCTGATCGTCTACGGCGTCGTCGTTTTCGTGGCCACCCGTAGTTATTACATGGAACGTGCGACGACCGTCGCCCAGCCCGTGCCGGCCGCGCCTGCAGCCCCTGCGAGTAGCGGCTCGCGCCCGTTCGCCATGCCACGGCAGCGGTCACCGATGGCGCTGTCCGACGATCCGCAGACGCTGGCCGACCAGGCCGACGACCTCTTTACGCAGAAGCGCTTCGGAGAGGCGATCGTCGCCTACCGCAAGCTGCTGGACCTGACCCCGGATGACGCCGACACCCTGAACGATCTCGGCTTGTCGCTGTTCTACGCCGGGCGTACGGCGGAGGCGCTGGCGGCACTCGAGCAGGGTGTGGCGCTGGAACCCGGGTTCCAGCGCATCTGGCTTACACTGGGCTTCGTTCGCCTGCAGGCCGGGCGTACCGAGGAGGCGCGAGCCGCCTTCCAGGCGTGCCTCGATCTCGATCCCGAGAGCCCGATCGCCAAGGAGTCCCGACGCTTGCTCGGAACCCTGCCCTGAGGCGATTCAGCATGGGGTGTTGCCGCCCCCGGTCGCATGAACTAGTTTTTAGTAGCTGGGGCAGGGCCGGTACAAGGCTGCGCCCGCTACGATCCACCGCCGCGAAGACGGCATCATGACGGCGCCGATGATGGACCAAGCCAAGCTGACAGAGACGATCAGGATCCCCGAGCTGAAGCGCGGGACCCTGCCGATCGACCTGAACCCCAAGGCGCTGCAGGCGTGGCGCGAGGGTTTGCCGCTGGCCAACCTCCAGGAGACCACGCGCCAGGTCTTCACCCTGCTGCGGGACGCCAACAGGCTGCAGATCCCGGAGAAGTCGCGCCAGCTGCTGCTCGACGCCTTGCGGCCGCAGATCGACTACATCAGCGGCGCCCTGACCAAGGGAGCGCAGGGCCATGCCCACCCGCTGCCGGAGAAAATGACGCGCCTGGTGCAGCTCAACCAGGAGCTGCTGTCCGAGGCGGCGATCGGCTACAAGATCATCGTCCGTGAGATGCTGGGGAAACGCTTTGTCTTCGGTGGCCGCGGTCGCGCGCTCGGTGACGCCCTGCAGGCGGTCCTGCACTACCTCGGCCGCATCGTGCTCGAGTCCTACCGCACCTACGTGCCCTTCCCCGAGGGGCTGTGGAGCGAGGTCCATGCCACTTATGCCATCGCCGAGGAACGCGGATTCGCCCAGCTCAAGTCGGAGCGCTTCTCGGAAGACGGCCGGATGACCCTCGGCGACAGCTACAAGCGGCTGATGCTGCTCGCCCTCGCCTCGCCCTATCATTTTGAGCGCGGCACCATCGACCTGCTGCACCGGCGGTTGTCGGGATGGAGCTCGGCATGCGAACTCAAGCCGTTCGAGAGTGATAACAACGGGTCACTGCATATCGTCATCGGGCTCGACGGTGCCGCCCCGCCCAGCTTCCAGGTCGTAGACGGGGCCGAGGGTGAAGAGCCGACTGAGGTGCGCGTACTCGATGCCGTGCCTCTGATCTCCATCCTCGAAAACGAGATCGAGCACCAGGAGAGTGAGGAGACACCGCAGAAACGCAGCGACAACATGCCGCGCCTGCCGACTCCGGTGCTGCGGATGCTGCATGAGAGCTGGTCGGGACCGACCACGCGTGGCGAGACGCGATACCAGGGTGACGTCCAGGTGCAGGTGGCGATCGGCCTCAATGCGGCCTGTTTCTTTCTGACCCACGGCCACGGCGCTGAGGATGAGCCGGTCGACCCCGAGCCAACGGTCGAGACGCCGGCGGATGTCGCGGAGCTGAGCGAGGAGTTGAGTCTCGAGGTCAACGAGCGGCCGGTCGACATGGAGGAAGGCGGGCTGGTCAGCACAACCGAGCAGAAGCGCGACGAGGTCGCCGACATGCTGCTGCCGCAGGCGGCGGCCGCCTCCTGGACCGAGAACCGGCGCCAGGAGGCGCCGCGCAGCTTCGCCTGCCGCACGGTCGATTTCAGCGCCACCGGCTGCCAGTTGGTCTGCGCCAAGGAGAGCGAATTGACGCTGTCGGTCGGCGATCTGCTCTGCATCGGTTTCGACGATACCTCACACGGTCGCTGGAAGATCGGCACCGCGCGCTGGATCCGCCAGCGCAGTGGCCAGGAGACCCAGGTCGGCGTGCGCTTCCTGGCCAACGAGGGACGCGGGGTGAAGGCCGGGGTTTGTGACGATACCGGCTACGTCGGTGACGTCAGCGACTGCATCCTGCTGCCGGGCAAGGACGGGGTGAGTCTGCTGACACCCCGCATGCCGTTCGCCACCGAGAAGATGGTGTTCATGCAGGACGGCGAGGAGGAACACTTCATCCGCCTCGGCGAAAACACCGAGAACAGCAGCCGCTTCGGCCGCTTCGAATTCAGGCCCTGCACGCAAAAAGAGATCGACAAGATCCAGGCCGAGCGAGATCGTCCCGTTGCGAATCTGTCGAAGGAGCAGATTGCGGCCATGAAGCGTGGCGAGAGCGTGGAGAAGATTCTCTCCGACAGCTCCGGCGCCTGGGAAGGGATGCGCCACGACTGGTAACCTGCACTGCCGCGCGATCGTTCCAGATTCTTTTCGCGCCGTGTACCCGTGGGGCATAAAGGCGGCGCTCCTACAATTTCCGCAACCTCCGGGTGTAGGAGCGGTCCCCAGGCCGCGAATCTCCAGGCAGGACCAGCTCAAACCATACCGTTCCAGCAGGAACCGGGTCAGTCCTCATGGTCGCTCGGCTTGTGCTGGGCGACGATTTCCTGCTGCAGGTTGGTCGGTAGCGCCTGGTAGTGACTGAACTCCATCGTAAACGAGCCCTGGCCCCCGGTAATCCCCTTGAGCCGTGATTGGTAACCGGTCAACTCGCTGAGCGGGACGTTGCCGGAGATCACCAGCATGCCGCCCGATTGGGTGTCGGTGCCGTTGATATGTGCGCGCTTGCCTGACAGGTCGCCGCTGACGTCACCCATGTTGCTGTCCGGGCAGGTGATGTTGACGCGGACGATCGGTTCGAGCAGCACCGGCCGCGCCTTGGAGGTGGCCTCTAAAAAGGCCTTTTTCGCCGCACTGACGAAGGCGATCTCCTTGGAATCGACCGGGTGGTGCTTGCCGTCGTAAACGGTGACGCGAATGTCCTGCATCGGGTAGCCGGCGATGGCGCCTGAATCCATCATCTGGCGCACCCCCTTCTCGACCGCGGGGATGAACTGGCCGGGGATGACGCCGCCGACCACCTTGTTGACGAACTCGAAACCCTCGCCGCGCTGCAGCGGTTCGATGCGCAGGTAGACCTCGCCGAACTGGCCGGCGCCGCCGGTCTGCTTCTTGTGCCGATGGTGGCCATCGGCCTTGGTGGTGATGGTTTCGCGGTAGGCGATGCTCGGCGGATGGGTATCGACCTCGGCGTTGTAGCGGTTCTTCATCTTCTCGAGGACGATACGCAGGTGCAGGTCGCCGATGCCGCGCAGCACGGTCTCGTGGGTTGCCGCTGAGCGCTCGACCACCAGTGTCGGATCTTCGGCGGTCAGGGCCGCGAGGGCCTTGGCCAACTTTTGGTCGTCGGTGCGGTTCTTGGGCTCGATCGCCAGGCCGAGCATCGGCTCGGGGAACACCATTGGCTTGAGGTGGACGTGGCCATCCTCCTGGGCATCGTGCAGCACGTCGTGGAAATGGATCTCCTCGATCTTGGCCACGGCGCAGATGTCGCCGGGGATGCCACGGGCGATCTCGACATGCCCCTTGCCCTGCAGCTTGAACAGGTGGCCGACCTTGAACGCCTTGCGTGCGTCACCGATGAATAGCTGGGTCTCCTTGCTGAGCGTCCCCTGGTAGATGCGGAAGATACTCAGCTTGCCGGCGAACGGGTCCGACGTGACCTTGAACACGTGCGCCAGCGCATGCTTGTCGGGATCGGGTTCGGCGGGGAAGTCCTGTGGGTCCTCCTCGCCGACGTAGAACGGCGGCGGGTTGCCCTCGGTTGGGTTGGGCATCAGCTTGGTGATGATTTCGAGCAGTTCCTGGACCCCGGCACCGGTGCGGGCCGAGACGAAGCAGACCGGGATCAGGTGGCCCTCGCGCAGCGCCTGTTCGAACGGGTCGTGCAACTGGTCGGCGGCGAGTTCCTCGCCCTGCTCGAGGTAGAGCTCCATCAGCTTTTCGTCGACTTCGACCACCTGGTCGATCAGCGCCTCATGGGCTTCGGCTACGGATGAGAAATCGGCGTCGCCGGAGGGGTTGAAGAAGCAGTCGACGACGTGGCTGCCGCCTTCGGCCGGCAGGTTGATCGGCAGCACCTCGCTGCCGAAGTCCTGCTGCAGCTGGGCCAGCAGTCCGGGCAGGGCGGCGCCCTCGCCGTCGATCTTGTTGATGATGATCAGGCGGCAGAGCTTGCGTTCACCGGCACGCTCGAGCATGCGCCGGGTGACCCGGTCGATGCCGGTGTGGGCGTCGACCACCACGGCCGCGGTCTCGACCGCCTCGAGTGCGCCGAGGGCGTGGCCGATGAAGTCGGGGTATCCGGGGGTGTCGATCAGGTTGGCGTGGACACCGCCGAGATCGCAGTGCGCTATTGCCGAGGTGAGAGAGTGGCCGTGGGTCTTCTCTTCGGGTTCAGAATCGCAGACGGTGGTGCCGCGCTCGATCTCGCCCGGGGCGTTGATCGCTCCGGCCTTGTGCAGCAGGGCCTCGATCAGCGTTGTCTTGCCCGAATTGCCGCTGCCGACCAGCGCGAGGTTGCGAATGTCCCCGGTCGTGTAGTCTGCCATCATCTTCCTCCTGGGATGTTATTCTGCTGCGAGTTCCCAAGCCGGCTTCACGATGCGGCTGCGACCGGTGCAACGCGGCTCCCGGAAGACGCGCAGCACCGGCAGGGAAAGTCCAGACGATAGCAAATCGGCATGCCGAATACACCCGCGGTCTAGAGCACGTGAACGGCGATAGCGCAGCACCGCTGGTATGTCTCTCCGGGCTCTGTCGCCACTACCGCGAAGGCGAGGTCACTCGCACGGTTTTCGCCGGCCTCGATCTCGAACTGGCCCGGGGCGAGTGCGTGGTGCTGTTCGGACGCAGCGGCTCCGGCAAGACTACGCTGCTGAACCTGGTCAGCGGCATCGACCGCCCCGACGCCGGCCGTGTCGACATCGACGGCACCGACCTGACCGGTCTCGACGAGGAGGGCCGCACCCTCTTCCGCCGCGGCCGCATCGGCTTTGTCCACCAGTTCTTCAACCTGCTGCCGACGCTGACGGTGTTCGAGAACCTGATGCTGCCGCTGGAGTTGAACGGTCGCGCCGACGCGGCCGGCCGTCAGCGCGCCAGCGGACTGCTTGCCGAAGTGGGTCTCGCCGACCGGCGCGACAGTTTCCCGGACCGTCTCTCCGGCGGTGAGCAGCAACGGGTCGCGGTTGCCCGTGCCCTGGTCCACGATCCCCTGCTGCTGCTCGCCGACGAGCCGACCGGGAACCTCGACGCTGAGACCGGCGCGCGCGTACTCGCGCTGCTGCAGCGACTGGCGCTCGCGTCCGGTCACACCCTGCTGATCGCGACCCACAGCCGCGAGGCCACGACCATCGCCGATCGTGTGCTGGTGTTCAACGACGGGTGCCTGCGCGAGGAAGGCGCCCCGGCGGCCGAATGAATACCCTGCCGCAGCGTGCCGGCCGTCGCCACCTGGCGCGCCACCCCTGGCTGCTCGCACTGGCATTGCTCGGGATCACCTTGGGGGTTGCGGTGGTCACCGCCATCGATCTCGCCAGCGAGAGCGCCCGGCGCGCGTTCACCCTCGGAGCCGAGACCCTGACCGGTCGTGCCAGCCATCATGTCGTCGCCGGTCCGGGCGGGGTCGACGAACGTCTCTATGCCAGCCTGCGCCTGGCCGGTCATCACGGCCTGGTGCCGCTGCTCGAGGGCTACTTGCAGCTGCCCGGGCGGACGCTGCAACTGTTGGGTGTCGACCCGCTGGTCGAGGGACCGGTCGGGCGTCCCGGTGGCAGCGGTGACGGCTTGCTGCCACTGCTCACCGTGCCCGGCGCGCTACTGCTGGGGCGAGCCACCGGCGCGGCCCTCGGTCTCACGCCCGGCGCCGATTTCACCGGTATCGCCGGTGGCCGTGAACGACGGTTGCAGTTGGCGGGCTGGCTGGAGCCGACCGACCCGGTCCAGGCACGTGCCCTCGACGGTCTTGCCGTCGCCGACATCGCCACGGCCCAGGAGCTGCTCGGGCGTCACGGACGGCTGAGCCGAATCGACGTCATCCTGCCCGCCGCGGAGCGTGCCGACGGTCTGGCACGGCTGGAGGCGGCGCTACCCCCTGGTGTCCGACTGGAGACGGCCGGACGGGACGCGGTGTTCATGACCGAGGTGACGGCCGCGTTCACGCTCAACCTGACCGCGTTGAGCCTGCTCGCCCTGCTGGTCGGCGCCTTCCTGGTCTACAACACTATGACCTTCGCCGTGCTGCAGCGGTTGCCGCAGTTCGCCATCCTGCGCACGCTCGGCGTCACCCGCGGTGAACTGTTTCGGCTGGTGTCGACCGAGGCCCTGCTGATCGGCGCGGTTGGGACCGTGGCCGGCCTGCTGCTTGGCCTGCTGCTAGGTAACGGCCTGGTCGGCCTGGTGGCGCGAACCTTCGACGACCTCTACTTCACCCTCACCGTCAGTGGGCTGTTCCTGACTCCGTGGTCGCTGGCCAAGGGGGGGCTGCTCGGTCTCGGTGCGACCTGGCTGGCCGCGTTGGCGCCGGCCCTGGCGGCGTCGCGGATCACCCCGGGCACACTGCAGCGCCGCTCGGCCCTAGAGGCGACGGTTCGTCGGCTGGCCTGGATCGCGGCGGCGGCCGGTGGCGTCCTGCTGCTGGTCGCGCTCCTGCTGCCCGCCGTGACCAGCGGGCTGGTGTCCGGCTTCGCCGCCCTATTCGCGCTGTTGCTCGGGGCCGCACTGCTGGCACCGGTCGCGGTGCGGGGACTGGCCTGGCTTTTGCGCCGATTGCCGATGGTCCAGGCCGGAGTGGTGCCCAGGCTGGCGGTGACCGGTCTGGTGGCGAGCTTGAGTCGGACCGGGGTCGCCACGGCGGCGCTGACCGTTGCCGTGGCTGCGGCGATCGGTATCGGCCTGATGATCGACAGCTTCCGCCTCACCGTCGACCGCTGGCTCGGCCAGCGCCTGCAGGCCGACGTCTACGTCAGTGCGCCCGGCGCGCTCGACGGGACACTGTCGAACCCGCTACCGGAGGCCCTGCCCGGCCGCCTCGCGGCACTCGAGGGGGTGCGTGCCACCAGCAGCTACCTCGGTGCGACCGTCGCTTCGCCGACCGGCCCGGCCAGGCTCGCGGTGGTCGATATCGCCCGTGCCGGGCGTGCCGGTCACGTGCTCCTGGAAGGCGACCCGGATGTGGTGTGGGCCGCGTTCGATGCCGGCGCGGTGCTGTTGTCGGAGCCGTTCGCCCACCTGCGAGGTCTGGCGGTCGGTGACCGGCTGCAACTGGAGACGCCGACCGGGTCGCGGATGTTCCCGGTCGCCGGGATCTATGCCGATTTTGTCGGTGGCAGCGGGCGGGTGCTTATGGCGCGAACCACCTGGCGGCAGCACTGGCGCGACCCGGCAGTCAGCTCGGTCGGTCTCTACGCCGAGACGGGTGTCGACGTGGAGGCGCTGGTGACGGCTGCGCGCGCGGTCACGGATCCCGGCGTTCCGGTCACGATCCGCTCCAACCGGGCCCTGCGCGAGGCTTCACTGCAGGTGTTCGACCGCACCTTCCGCATCACCGGCGTGCTGCGGTTGCTGGCGCTCGGTGTCGCCTTTGCCGGCATCTTCGGAGCCTGCCTGATGCTGCAGGAAGAGCGCGCCCGTGAGTTCGGCATGCTGCGTGCGCTTGGCCTCCTCCCGGGCCAGCTGCGTGGCCTGGTCACCCTCCAGACGCTGCTGCTCGGCCTTGCCGCCGGCCTGCTGGCGCTGCCGCTGGGGGTGGCGCTTGCCGAACTGCTGACGACGGTGATCAACCGGCGTGCATTCGGCTGGACCCTGGCCCTCGACGTCACCGCGGGCCCGCTGCTCGGTGGGCTGCTGTTGGCGCTCGGCGCCGCGCTGGTCGCCGGGCTGCTGGCCGGAAGACGGGCGGGGATGAGGCCGGCCGCAGCTCTGCGCGGGGAGTAGCATGCGCGTCGTACGTTCTACCCTGCTTTTGGCCACCGTTGCCGGGTTGGCCTGGTTCGCGCTGTCCAACTGGCCGAAGGACGAGGTGCCCACGCCAACGGCCTGGGCGGTCGGCGACCTGCTCGGTGGCACGGACGACGGTTTTGAGCGGGTCGAAGGTCCGGCACCGTTCGTCTTCCCGCGCGACCATGGCCCGCATCCGGGCTACCGCCATGAATGGTGGTACCTGACCGGCCATCTCGACGCCGACGACGGCCGCCGTTTTGGCTTCCAGCTCACCTTCTTCCGCTTCGGTCTGGCTCCCCCGGCACTCCCGGACGAGAAGGGCTCCGCCTGGCGCAGTGACGCACTCTTCATGGCCCACTTCGGCGTCACCGACGTCGCCGGTCAGCGCCTGATTGCCAGCGAGCGTTTTGGGCGACCGGTGCTCGGTCTCGCCGGCGCACAGGCCGAGCCGTTCGCCGTCTGGATCGAGGGGTGGCGACTCGGGAGTGAGGTCGATGCGATCTTTCCGCTGCTGCTGGAGGCCGATGCCGGCAGTACGGCGCTGTCGCTGAGCTTGCAGGGCGCCAAACCGATGGTGGCGCAAGGTGACGGTGGCACCAGTCGTAAGGGTCCTGGGGCCGGCAATGCGACCCGCTACTACACCCTGCCCCGGCTCGAGGCGCGCGGGCACCTGCGCCTGGACGGCCGCGAGATCCCGGTGCACGGTCTGGCCTGGATGGATCGTGAATGGGGCAGCAGCGCGCTCGGCGCGGGGGTACTTGGCTGGGACTGGTTCGGGCTGCAGCTCGACGACGGTCGTGACCTGATGCTCTACCGGTTGCGGCGCGAGGACGGTGCTGTCGACCCGTTCAGTGCCGGCAGCGTGGCGGCGGTCGACGGCACGGTGACCCTGCTGGGAGCCGGTGATTTCGCGGTCGAGGTGCTCGATCACTGGCGCAGCGAGGACGGCATCGCCTACCCGTCACGTTGGCGCCTGCGTGTGCCCGGTCACGGACTCGATGTCGAGGTGGTGCCGCTGGTTGCCGACCAGGAGTTGCGATTGGCGGTGCGCTATTGGGAAGGCGCGGTCGACGTCTCCGGCAGTGTCGCCGGGCGTGGCTACGCTGAGTTGACCGGTTATGCCGGGGCGAGGCTGGACGGGGCCCCGCGCTAGCGCTTCGACCGCCCGGGCCGCGTGCTAGAATCGGCCGCCCTGCCTGCCCCGCATTCCGGATTTGATCCATGTCTCCAACCGATCTCCTTGCTCGCCGTATCCTGATCATCGACGGCGCCATGGGTACCATGATCCAGCGCCACGAGTTCGGCGAGGCCGACTATCGTGGTGAACGGTTCGCCGACCACCCGAGCGACCTCAAGGGCAACAACGACCTGCTGGCGCTGACCCAGCCGGAGATCATCCGCGACATTCACGCCGCCTACCTCGAAGCCGGCGCCGATATCGTAGAGACCAACACCTTCAACGCCAACGCCATCTCGCAGGCCGATTACGGCCTCGAGTCGGTCGTCTACGAACTGAATCTCGCCGCGACCCGGCTCGCCCGTGAGGCAGCCGACGCGGCAACCCGGTCGACACCGGAGCGGCCGCGCCTGGTGGCTGGCGCCCTCGGGCCGACCAACCGCACCGCGTCGATCTCACCCGACGTCGACGATCCCGGTGCGCGCAACGTCACCTTCGACCAACTCGTCGCCGCCTACACCGAGGCGGCCAACGGTCTGCTCGACGGCGGCGCCGACCTGCTGCTGATCGAGACCATCTTCGACACCCTCAACGCCAAGGCGGCGATCTTCGCCCTGCGCCAGCTGTTTGCAGAACGCGGCCGGCGCTGGCCGGTCATGGTTTCGGGCACGATCACCGACGCCAGCGGCCGGACGCTGACCGGGCAGACCGCAGCGGCGTTCTGGAACGCCGTCTCCCATGCCGAACCGATCAGTGTCGGCTTCAACTGCGCCCTCGGCCCGGAGCAGCTGCGCATCCATGTCGAGGAGTTGGCGCGGATCGCCGACACCTGCGTCAGTGTCTACCCTAACGCCGGCCTGCCGAACGCCTTTGGTGGCTACGACGAGACCCCGGAGGCGATGGCGGCCGAGATCGGCCGATGGGCCGAGGCCGGGTTGGTCAACCTGGTCGGCGGCTGCTGCGGCACCACCCCGGAGCACATCCGGGCGATGGCCGAGGCCGTCGCACCGTATGCCCCGCGCGCCGTTCCCGCGATCTCACCGGCGTGCCGGTTGAGCGGCCTGGAACCGTTCGAGATCGGACCCGACAGCCTGTTCGTCAACGTCGGCGAGCGAACCAACGTCACCGGCTCGGCCCGTTTCAAGCGGCTGGTGCTCGACGGTGACTACGACACCGCCCTCGACGTGGCGCGCGAGCAGGTCGCCAACGGCGCCCAGGTGGTCGATGTCAACATGGACGAGGCGCTGCTCGACGGTGCCGCGGCCATGACCACGTTCCTGAACCTGATCGCCGGCGAGCCTGATATCGCCCGCGTGCCGGTGATGATCGACTCCTCCGACTGGGCGGTGATCGAGGCCGGCCTGAAGTGCATCCAGGGCAAGGGGGTGGTCAACTCGATCAGCCTCAAGGAGGGTGAGGCAGCCTTCCTCGAGCGTGCCCGGCTGGTGCGCAGTTACGGCGCGGCCGTCGTGGTCATGGCCTTCGACGAAGAGGGGCAGGCCGACACCCTGGAACGCAAGGTGGCGATCTGCACCCGGGCTTACCGTCTGCTGACCGAAGAGGCCGGTTTCCCGGCCCAGGACATCATCTTCGATCCCAACATCTTCGCCATCGCCACCGGTATCGAGGAACACGACCGCTACGCCGTCGATTTCATCGAGGCAGTGCGTGTCATCAAGCGCGATCTGCCACACGCGCTGATTTCGGGCGGTGTCTCCAACGTCTCGTTCTCGTTCCGTGGCAACAACCCGGTGCGCGAGGCGATTCACGCCGTCTTCCTCTACCACGCCATCACCGCCGGTCTCGACATGGGTATCGTCAACGCCGGCCAGCTCGCCGTCTACGACGACCTCCCCGAGGCCCTGCGCGAGCGGGTCGAGGACGTTGTGCTGAACCGTCGCGCCGACGCCACCGAGCGGCTGCTGGAGATCGCCGAGAAGTTCCGCGATAGCGGGGCCGAGGTGCGCGGCGAGGACCCGGCCTGGCGCGAAGGACCGGTCGAGGAGCGCCTGGCGCACGCACTGATCCACGGCATCGACGCCCATGTCGTCGCCGATACCGAGGAGGTGCGGCTGCAGCTCGGCACGCCGCTGGCGGTGATCGAGGGGCCGCTGATGGCCGGCATGAATACCGTCGGCGACCTGTTCGGCGCCGGCAAGATGTTCCTGCCGCAGGTGGTCAAGAGCGCCCGGGTGATGAAGAAGGCGGTGGCTCACCTCGAGCCCTACCTCGCCGCCGAGCGCGCCGCAGGGGCGACCAGCCGGGGTCGGGTGCTGATGGCCACGGTCAAGGGCGACGTCCACGACATCGGCAAGAATATTGTCGGCGTCGTGCTCCAGTGCAACAGTTTCGAGGTGATCGACCTCGGGGTGATGGTCCCTGCCGACACCATCCTCGAACGTGCCGTGGCCGAAAAGGTCGACATCATCGGCCTGTCGGGGCTGATTACGCCGTCGCTGGTCGAGATGGCGCAGATCGCCAGGGAGATGGAGCGTCGTGACCTGTCCATCCCGTTGCTGATCGGCGGTGCGACGACATCGAAGGCGCACACCGCAGTCAAGATCGAGCCCGGCTATGGCAAGGCGCCGACGGTCTGGGTCAAGGACGCCTCGCGTGCGGTTGGTGTCGTCCAGAATCTGCTCAGCCCGGAGAAGCGTGACGGTTTCGCCGCCGAGATCCGCGAGGATTACGTCCAGGTGCGTGCAGCCTTCGCCGAGCGCCAGCGTGGCAGTGAGCGGCTGACACTGGCCGACGCGCGGGCCAATGCGATGAAGTTCGACAGGAACGGCTACACGCCCCCGGTTCCGCAGGACAGCGGCGTGCACGTCGTCGAGGAGATCGACCTGGCGACGCTCAGTCAGCACATCGACTGGACCCCGTTCTTCCTCACCTGGGAATTGGGCGGTCGCTACCCGGCGATTCTCGACCACCCGGAGAAGGGGCCGATCGCGCGCGGCCTGTTCGACGATGCTCAGGCCATGCTGGCGCGAATCGTCGATGAGCGCTGGCTGACACCACGCGTCGTCTACGGCCTGTTTCCGGCCAATCGCGACGGCCGTGACGACGTCGTCGTCTGGACCGACGAGGGGCGCAGCGAGCCACGGGCGAAGTTCCGTTTCCTGCGTCAGCAGACACCACGGCGTGCCGGGCAGCCGAATCTCTGCCTGGCGGACTTCATTGCCCCGTCGGGCACGCCCGATTACCTCGGAGCGTTCGCCGTCACCTCGGGAGCGGAGGTGGCCGAGCGGGCTGCCGCCTACGAGGCCGAGCACGACGACTTCCAGGCGATCCTGCTCAAGGCACTGGCCGACCGCCTCGCCGAGGCGCTGGCCGAATACCTGCATGCCAGGGTACGACGCCAGTTCTGGGGCTATGCGGCCGACGAAACCCTCGGCAACAAGGAACTGATCAACGAGCAATACCGCGGCATTCGCCCCGCTCCTGGATACCCTGCCTGCCCGGAGCACACCGAGAAGGGAGTGATCTGGGAGCTGCTCGATGTCGAGGCACGCACCGGCATCAAGTTGACCGAGAGCTTCGCCATGTACCCGACGGCAGCAGTCAGCGGTTTCTACTTTGCCCACCCCGAGGCCCGCTACTTCACTGTCGGCAAGATCGGCCGCGACCAGGTCGAGGACTACGCCCGGCGCAAGGGCTTCGATCTCGCTACCGCCGAACGCTGGCTGGCGTCGAACCTCGCCTATACCCCGGACTGACCGGCTACCACCCTCCAGGGGGACAATTTGCGGCGCCGGTCGCGAGTTGACCGCGGCGCAAATAATACTTTACCATTTTAGTCAGACATTAGTGCCCGACCATGACGGGCATGGGTTACGAACTGGCATGAATGGAGATCGACTGCGATGAAAATCTGGCGTTGTGTGGTGTGTGGCTTTATTTATGACGAAAAGGCCGGTCTGCCCGAGGAAGGCCTCCCGGCTGGAACCCGCTGGGCCGATATTCCTGACGGCTGGGAGTGTCCGGAGTGTGGTGTTGGCAAAGACGATTTCGAGATGGAAGAATACGCCGCCTGACCTGGTTGCCATCATGCGTATCCAAGGAAGCCGGTCCAAGTGACAGGCTTTTTCAGTTTCAGATGGTTAGGCGGGATCCAGCGACTGAGGCTATAGTCGTTTGGTTGTCTCGATATTTTTAAGGAGAGGGAGATGGGAACACCGATGACAGCTGTCACCGGCATCGGGCCGGCAGCCGCCACCGTACTTGCCGCACACGGTTTCGATAGCGCCGAAGCGCTTGCCGACTGTTCGATCGCGGCACTGGTGAAGGTGCCGGGTTTCGGCGCCATACGTGCCGCGACCATCAAGGAGGCCGCGCAGGCCGCGCTCAAGACGCCAGCCAGTGCTGGCGGCAAGAAGGGCAAGAAAGAGAAGAAGAAAAAGAAAAGCGGTAAAGGGAAAATGGCTGCCAAGAGCAAGAGCGAAAAAGGTGGCGGCAAGAAGTCGAAAAAAACCAAGAAAGGCAAGCGCGGCAAGGCCAAGGTCAAGAAGGCCAAGGGTCGCAAGAAACGCTGAGTCAGCCGCGGCCAGCGGCTGCAGTTAATCGCTTCGAAGTTTTGTTTGGTGACAGCACGGCCGGGAACTGTCCCGGCCGTGTGTCGTCCTGTATGCCGGTTACGCTCGGCTCAGGCGTCGCCTAGGAAGAGCACCGCGTCGGCCTCCACCACCGCGCCCTTGGGCAAGGCAGCGACGCCGATGGCCGCGCGTGCCGGGTAGGGAGCGTCGAAGTACTCGGCCATGACCTCGTTGACCACCGGGAAGTTGCCCAGGTCGGTCAGGTAGATGTTCAACTTGACGATGTTCGCCAGTGATCCGCCACTGGCGGCGGCAACGGCGGCGAGGTTGTCGAAGACGCGGCGGGCATGATTGGCGAAATCGCCGCTGACCAGTTCCATGGTCGTCGGGTCGAGGGGGATCTGTCCCGAGAGGTAGACCGTCTGGCCACAACGCACGGCTTGTGAATAGGTCCCGATGGCGGCGGGTGCCTGGTCGCTGTGAATGGTTTCGGGTTTCATGGTCGTAGTCTCCGGGTCGATGTTTGGCCACCAGGGCCGTGGTGTCGGCCCGGGCGAGTCGTCAGTATCGGTCGTTTCAGGCGCGAATGATTCGCCGCACTGCCGGGATGGCGCGCAGCCGACGCATGATCCGTGCGAGGTGAACCCGGTCGCCGACCATAATGACGAACTGGAGGGTGGTGTGCAGCCCGTCGTGCTCCTTGGTCTTGACGTCCTCGATGTTGGATTCGTGCTCGGAGATCGCCGCGGCGACGGTGGCGAGTGCCCCACGCTGGTTGTCGATCTCGACATGGATCTCGGTCGCGAACTGTTCCTCGATGACTCCTGCCCATGCGACGTTGACCCACTTTTCGGGTTTCTTGCGGAACTCGGCGACGTTCTTGCAGTGCTGGCTGTGGATGACCAGACCGCGACCGGCGGTGAGGAAGCCGAGGATCGGGTCGCCCGGAATCGGATGACAGCACTTGGCGAAGCTGAGCACCGTGCCTTCGCTGCCCTTGATGCTCAACGGCACCGGTTTTTTGCCTGACTTCTTGCCAGGTTTTATCGTGGTGGCTGGCGTCTGGTGTTCGGCCTGCGGTTCGGGCAGCAGGCGGCGGGCGACCAGGATCGCGGGGCGTTGACCCAGGCCGATCTGTTCGCACAAGTCGTCGAGGGTGTTGGCACGCAGTTCGGCCAGCGCCTCGGTGACAGTCGCCTCGGCGAGACCCTTGAGGTCGCCACCGAACTCGCTTAGTGACCGCTCGAGCAGGTAGCGGCCGAGCTGGATCGCATCGTCGCGGGTCAGGCTCTTGAGGAAGCCGCGGATGCTGGAGCGGGCCTTGGCGGTGACGACGAAATTGAGCCAGGCTGGGTTGGGTCGGCCGACCGGGGAGGTGATCACCTCGATCGTCTGGCCGTTCTGCAACGGTGTCGACAGCGGCATCATGCGGCGATTGATCTTGGCCGCGGCGCAGCTGTTGCCGATGTCGGAATGGACCGCGTAGGCGAAGTCGATGGCGGTGGCGCCGCGTGGCAACTCCATGATGTCGCCCTTGGGGGTGAAGACGTAGACCTCGTCCGGAAACAGGTCGATCTTGACGTTCTCGAGGAACTCGACCGAATCGCCGCTGGCACGCTGCATCTCGAGCAGGCTGTGCAACCATTCGCGTGCCCGGACATGGGCGCTGTTGCCGGTGTCGATGTGGGACTTGTAGAGCCAGTGCGCGGCGACGCCGGCCTCGGCGACCTTGTTCATGTCCTCGGTGCGGATCTGGATCTCGATCGGCACCCCGGGCGGGCCGAGCAGCACGGTGTGCAGCGACTGGTAGCCATTCGACTTGGGGATGGCGATGTAGTCCTTGAACTTGCCCGGCAGCGGCTTGTACAGGTTGTGGACGATGCCGAGTACGCGGTAGCAGGTCTCGACCTGGTCGACGATGATGCGGATGGCGTAGACGTCGAGCACCTCGCCCAGTGACAGGCCCTTTTCAGTCATCTTGCGGTAGATGCTGTAGAGGTGTTTCTCGCGCCCGACAACGCGGGCATTGAGCTCCTCCTGACGCAGGCGGTTCTTGATCGACTTCTCGAGCCGATCCATGATCTCGTGCCGATTGCCACGCGCCTTGCGTACCGCCTCATGGATCACCCGGTAACGCATCGGGTAGAGCGCGGCGAAGCCGAGATCCTCGAGTTCCAGGCGGATGGCGTTCATGCCGAGCCGGTTGGCGATCGGTACGTAGATGTCGAGCGTTTCACGGGCGATACGGCGGCGCTTGGCCGGCGCCATCACCGACAGCGTGCGCATGTTATGCAGGCGGTCGGCGAGCTTGATCAGGATGACGCGCAAGTCGCGCACCATCGCCATCATCATCTTGCGAAAGTTTTCCGCCTGCGCCTGGTCGGGGTTCTCGAGCTCCATCTTGGTCAGCTTGCTGACCCCGTCGACCATGTCGGCGACCTCGTCGCCGAACTCGGTGGCGAGTTGCTCCTTGCTGACCTTGGTGTCCTCGATGACGTCGTGCAGCAGTGCGGCGATGATGCTCTGCAGGTCCAGGCGCATCTCGGCGAGCATGTGAGCGACGTCGAGCGGATGGCAGATGTAGGACTCGCCGGTCTTGCGCAGCTGGCCGTGGTGGGCGCGGGCGCCGAACAGGTAGGCGCGGTGAACCTCGTCGAGCTGTTCTCGGTTGAGGTAGGTCTCGAGCAGGTCGGAGAGGTTGCTCAGCCGGAATAGTGCGGCGAGGTCGTGCTCTGGGTCGGCGGCCGGCAGGCGACCGTCATCACCGGGAGGATTGCCGGGCGGGGATGGTGTCAGGGGTACGGATTGCGACGGCATGCCGGCGCGGGGGCGGCGCGGGTGGCCGCGGATGGCGCCCCCCTCAGGGCTGCTCCTGCAGCAGTTCCTCTTCGGCGACCAGCGACTCTTCGGCGTGCTCTTGCGCGGTCATCTCGTAGAGGATGTCAGTGGTGATAAGACCTTCGGCGATTTCACGCAGGGCGACGACAGTGGGTTTGTCGTTCTCCCACGGGACGTGTGGCTCGGCACCGGTGGCGGTCAGCTGCCGTGCGCGCTTGGTGGCGCTGAGCACAAGCTCAAAGCGGTTGGGAATTCTCTCCAGGCAGTCTTCGACTGTTACACGTGCCATGACATCGTCACCATTGGTTTCGGGGTTGCAGAATCTAAGGAATCAGTTTACAGAATCAGTGGGTTGCCAACAACTGGTCAAGCAGTTCCCGGTGCCGGTCCGACTGTGAGGCGGTAAGCAGGCGGCGGGTGCGGAAGATCGCCGCGAGGTCGGCCAGAGCCTCGTCGAAGCGGTCATTGACGACCAGGTAGTCGTACTCGTCGTGATGGGCCATCTCGTCCAGGGCGTTGACAATCCGTTTGGCAATCACGGCCTCGCTGTCCTGGCCCCGGTCGCGCAGGCGCTGTTCTAGCGCCTCACGGCTTGGCGGCAGGATGAAGACCGAGGTGGCTGCGGGCATCGCCGTGCGCACCTGGCGGGCGCCCTGCCAGTCGATCTCCAGGACCAGGTCGCGACCGGTGGCGAGCACCTTGGCGACGGCATCACGCGAGGTACCGTAGCAGTTGCCATGGACGTTGGCGTGTTCGAGGAACTCGCCGGCGGCGACCATGGATTCGAACGTCGCCTGGTCGATGAAATGGTAGTGAACGTCGTCGCTTTCACCCGGACGCGGCGCGCGCGTGGTGTGCGATACCGCGACGCCGAGCAGCTGATCGTCTGCGGTCAATGCCTTGAGCAGGCTGGTCTTGCCGGCCCCGGAGGGGGCTGAGATGACGTACAAGGTGCCTTTCATCGTTGGGTCACTCTATGTTCTGGACCTGCTCGCGCATCTGCTCGATCAGGACCTTGAGGTCGACCGAAATGCGTGTGGTCTCGACGTCGGCCGATTTCGAGCCGAGGGTATTGGCCTCGCGGTTGAGCTCCTGCATCAGGAAATCGAGCCGTCGGCCGACGGCCTCGTCGCGTTCGAGGACGTCGCGTACCTCGGCGAGGTGCGCGGTCAGGCGGTCGAGTTCCTCGGCGACATCAAGCTTGTTGGCCAGCAGCGCCATCTCCTGCTCGAGCCGGTCCGGGTCGAGTTCGGCGCGCAATTCGGCCAGTTTGTCGGTGAGGCGCTGGCGGTGGTGTTCCAGCACCTGCGGCAGCCGTGCTTGTGCCTGGCTGACCAGCTGGTCCATGGCGGCGCAGCGGTCGGTGATCAGAGTGGCGAGGCGGGCGCCCTCGCGCTGGCGCGTGGTGCGCAGCTCTTCGAGACCGTGCTCGAACAGGGCCAGTGCGGCGGTGCGTGCGGGTTCGAAATCGATCTCCGCGACACTCAGTACGCCGGGCCAGCGCAGGACGTCGAACGGGTCGACCGGAGCGGGCTTTTCCAGGGTAGAAGCGATGGTTGCACCGGCGGCGGCGACGCGTGTCGCCAAGGCCTCGTCGACGACCAGCTCGGTATTACTGGCAGCTGCCGGCTGGAAGCGCAGCTGGCAGTCGACCTTGCCGCGGCGCAGGCTGGCGGCGGCTCGTTCGCGCAAGGTGGTTTCCAGCACCCGGAACTCGTCAGGCAGGCGCGGCGAAACCTCCAGGTAGCGGTGGTTGACGGTGCGCAGCTCCCAACAGAGGGTGCCTGCGGCGTGCCGCTCCTCCAGGCGCGCGAAGGCGGTCATGCTGTGAATCATTGCTGAGGCTCTCGGGTGCGGCGGGGTTGACGGCGGTATAATCCGCGGCATTCTACACCAACCCCCCGGAGAACCAGCCCATGCGACCCAGCGGGCGCGCAGCCGACGAGCTGCGAGAGGTGCGGTTTACCCGCAATTACACGACCCATGCCGAAGGTTCGGTTCTCACCGAGTTCGGTGGCACCCGGGTCCTCTGCACCGCCAGCGTCGAAGCTGGCCGGGTCCCATCCTTTCTGCGCGGGCGTGGCGAGGGCTGGGTGACGGCCGAGTACGGCATGCTGCCCCGCGCGACCCACTCGCGTAGCGGCCGTGAGGCGGCGCGTGGCAAACAGGGTGGACGTACCCTGGAAATCCAGCGCCTGATCGGACGCAGCCTGCGCGCGGTGGTCGACCGCCGTGCCCTGGGTGAGAACACCATCACCCTCGATTGCGACGTGTTGCAGGCCGACGGCGGCACGCGCACGGCCTCGATTACCGGGGCGTGGGTGGCGCTGGCCGACGCCATCGCCACGCTGCGCCGCGATGGCCGGCTCGCGGGCGAACCCTTGCACGGCCAGGTCGCTGCGATTTCGGTCGGAATCTACCGTGGCACGCCGGTCCTCGATCTCGACTACCCGGAAGATTCCGAGGCCGAGACCGACATGAACGTGGTCATGAATGAGGCCGGCCACTACATCGAGTTGCAGGGTACCGCCGAGGGTCACGCCTTCCGCGGTGACGAGTTGCAGGCGATGACCGGTCTCGCCTGGCACGGCATCAGCCAGCTGCTCGAGCTGCAGCGGGCGGCGCTGGAGGGCTGATATGGTCGCATCCCGGCGTGTGGTGCTCGCCAGCCTGAACCGGGGCAAGGCACGCGAAGTCTCCCAGCTGCTCGCCGGCAGTGAGTTCGACGTCATCTCGCAGGGGGAGTTCGATGTGCCCGAGGCGGCGGAGACGGCCCCGACCTTTGTCGAGAACGCCCTGCTCAAGGCGCGCAACGCAGCCCGCCACACCGGCCTGCCGGCGATCGCCGACGATTCCGGGCTTGCCGTCGATGCCCTCGACGGCGCTCCCGGCATTTGCTCGGCCCGCTACGCCGGCCCAGAGGCGAACGATGCGGCCAACAACCGCAAGCTCCTCGATGCCCTCGTTGGCATCCCCGCCAGCGGCCGCGGTGCACGCTTCATCTGCTGCGTCGTCTACCTGCGCCACGCCGACGACCCGGTACCGCTGATCTGCGATGGGGTCTGGCGCGGCCAGCTGCTCGAGTCGCCGCGCGGCAACAACGGTTTTGGCTACGACCCGCTGTTCCTGGTGCCCGAGCTGGGGCTGACCTCGGCCGAGCTGCCGCCGGAAGAGAAGAACCGGCGCAGCCATCGCGGCCAGGCCCTGCGTCAGCTGGTCGAGAGTCTCGTCGGCCACGCCGACTGAAGCGGGAATGGGTGTCTCCAGTAAGCTGGAACCGTGGCATCGACAACGGGCGGTGCCGGAACGGCTGCCGCCTCTGACACTTTACGTCCACCTGCCGTGGTGCGTACGCAAGTGTCCCTACTGCGACTTCAATTCCCACGTCCCGGCAGGCGACTTGCCGGAACAGGCCTATGTCGACGCCCTGCTCGCCGACCTCGATCATGACCTGCCCGCCGCGGCTGGACGCCGGGTCGAGAGCGTCTATTTCGGTGGAGGCACCCCCAGCCTCTTTTCACCGGAGGCGCTGGGCCGGCTGCTAGAAGGTATCCGTGAGCGCCTGCCGCTGGCCAAAGGGGCCGAGATCACGCTCGAGGCGAACCCGGGAACCCTGCGCGAGCGCTATTTCGACGAGGTCGGGGCATGCGGCATCAACCGCATCTCGGTCGGGGTGCAGAGTTTCGAGGACGGCCACTTGCGCACCCTCGGGCGGATTCACGACGCGGCGGAAGCGCGTGCGACCGCTGCCGCGGTCCATGCGGCGGGTTTTGCCGAGTTGAATATCGACCTGATGGTCGGTCTTCCCGGCCAGACCGTCACCCAGGCGCTGGCTGACGTGGAATCTGCCTTGGCTCTGGTGCCGACCCATATCTCCCACTATCAGCTGACCATCGAGCCGGGCACGGCGTTTGGGCGACGGCCACCGCCGGTGCCGCCCGAAGGGACCGTTGTCAGGCAGCAGGTGGCCTGCCGTGAACGGCTGGCCGAGGCCGGGTACGATCATTACGAGGTCTCGGCGCTGGCGCGACCGGGGCACGTATCACGCCACAACGTCCACTATTGGCGCTTCGGCGACTATCTTGGGATCGGCGCCGGTGCGCACGCCAAGCTGAGCGGCCCGGAAGGCATCCGCCGCCGTGCCCGGGTCACCAACCCGGTGCGTTACATGGCCACGGCCGGAACCGAGGCCGCGGTCGCCGAGACGCAGTGGCTCGACGCCGGTGATGCGGCGGTGGAGTTTCTCCTCAACGCGTTGCGGCTACGCCAGGGATTCGATACCAACCTGTTCGAGGTGCGTACCGGCCTGGCGTGGGCGACCCAGCAACCGGCGGCCCACCGGGCCGTGGAGCTTGGCCTGCTGGATACGAGTGATGACCGGCTCTGTGCCAGCGACCTGGGCTGGCAGTTGCTGGACACGTTGTTGGGCGTGTTCCTGCCCGAGCGCTAGCGGCTGGCGACGGTCAGGCGTCCGTGGTGACCCGTTCGGCGTGCAGGTCGTGGGTGTCGGTGCCGGTGATGCGCACCTCGACCACCTCACCTGGCCGCAGTTGCCCACCGTCGGATACCAGCACCTGACCGTCGATCTCCGGGGCGTCGCCACGGCTGCGCGCAATGGCGATGTCGTCATCTACCCGGTCGACGATGACCGGCTCGATCCCGCCGATTCGCTGGCTCAGCCGTCGGCTGGAGATTTCCGCCTGCTGGGCCATCAAGCGCTCCTGCCGTTCCAGCTTCAGTTCCTCGGGAACCTGGTCGGGTAGCGCATTGGCCGCCGCCCCTTCGACCGGTGAGTAGGTGAAGCAGCCCACCCGGTCGAGTTCGGCCTCGGCGAGGAAATCGAGCAGGGTCGTGAAGTCGTCTTCGCTTTCGCCGGGGAAACCGACGATGAACGTGCTGCGCAGGGTCAGGTCTGGGCATGTCTCACGCCAACGGTGAATGCGCGTGAGCATGCCGTCGCGGTCGCCGGGGCGGCGCATTGCCTTCAGGACCTGCGTGCTCGCATGCTGCAACGGCACGTCGAGATAGGGCAGCAGGCGGCCGTCGGCCATGCGTTCGACCAGGGCATCGACCTGCGGGTAGGGGTAGACGTAGTGCAGTCGGATCCAGGCATCGAGTGTCGCCAGTTGATCGACCAGGTCAGTGAGCTTGGCGCGTAGCGGGCGGCCTTGCCAGAAGCCATGACGGTAACCGAGATCAACGCCGTAGGCGACGCTGTCCTGGGCCACTACCAGCAGTTCGCGAACACCGTTGTCGACCAGCAACTGCGCCTCGTCGAGCACGGCGCCGGGATCACGGCTGTCGAGATCGCCGCGCAGGGCGGGGATGACGCAGAAGGTGCAGCGATGATTGCAGCCCTCGGCGATTTTCAGGTAGGCGTAGTGCGGTGGTGTCAGGCGGATGCCCTGGGGCGGCAGGGTGCCGGCAACCCCGGGCAGCGGCAGGTGTCGATGGACGGCGGCCATGACGGCGTCGTCCGCATGCGGACCGGTGACCTCGAGCACCTTGGGATGGGCGGTGCGTACCTGTTCGGCGCGACTGCCGAGACAGCCGGTCACGATCACGCGACCGTTGGCTGCCAAGGCCTCGCCGATGGCCTCTAGCGACTCCTCCACCGCGGCATCGATAAAACCGCAGGTATTGACGACGACCAGATCGGCCTCGTCATAGCTGGGGACGACGCGGTAGCCGTCGCCACGCAGGCGGGTCAGGATATGCTCGGAGTCGACCAGCGCCTTGGGACAGCCGAGACTGACAAAACCGACGGCCGGCGTGTCGTTGCTATGGGGGTCATCGTCCTGTGGCGAGGGGTCGCTGGGCATGAGACCTGGCCGGTTCGGAGTCGACGGGGCCGGCATTGTACCCTGACGGTGCGGAGCTTGTAGCCCGGCGTCGAATCCATTAACATTCGCGATCCCGTCGGCTAGGTGCCGGGCGGTACGGATACACGAGGTTCGAGATGAAATCTGGGATTCATCCTGATTATCAGGAAGTTACGGTGACATGCAGTTGTGGAAACAACTTTGTGACGCGTTCGACCGCGGACAAGGAACTGCATATCGAGGTCTGCTCCTCGTGCCACCCGTTCTATACCGGCAAGCAGAAGCTCACCGACACCGGCGGTCGTGTCGAGCGGTTCCGCCGCAGGTACGCCCAGAAGTAGTCGCCTTGTCGGCCTGTCGGCCAGAAAAAGGGTGCCCTTGGGGCGCCCTTTTTGTTTGCCTGCTGCTCGTTGCTGCGCCGGCATCGGCGGTCGTGGAGTGCCCTGCCGACCGTATCGACCTGCGGGCCGAGGTCAAGTACGTTCACGATGGTGATACCGTCCGTCTCGCCGACGGTCGTTCCGTGCGGCTGATCGGGCTCAACACACCGGAGATGGCGCGCGACGGCCGCCCCGCGGAACCGTTGGCGGAAGCTGCGCGTGACCGCCTGCGTGGCTTGGTGCGCGAGGCCGGCATGCGTCTCGACCTGCGCTACGACGTCGACCGCGAGGATCGCTACGGCCGCACGCTGGCCCACGCCTACCTGCCCGACGGTCGCAGCGTGAGCGCGATCCTGATCGGGGAAGGGCTGGCCGCCGCGCTGACCGTGCCACCCAACGTAACCTCGTGGGCCTGCTACATGGCGACGGAACGGCAGGCGCGTGGTTCGGGTCGAGGTCTCTGGGCCGTGCCACGTTACCGGGTACGCGCGTCCGATTCGCTCGATCCCTCCCGGCATGGCTTCATCCTGGTACAGGGTCGCGTCATCGACCTCCAGCCACGCCGCTCGGGTACGCGGCTGGTGCTGGAAGGCGGCCTCGTGGCCTGGATCAATCGTGCTGACAGCCATTATTTTCCTGCGCTGGAGCGTGTGGTCGGGCTGCGCGTCGAGGTGCGCGGTTGGCTGAAGCGGCGCGGCACTGAACTGCAGATCCGGGTCCGGCATCCCAGCGCCCTGGTGCCTGTCGAAGAGGCGGAGAGGGTCCGTTGGCTCAAGGGCGGAAACTGATCCCGCACTGTTCTGGAAGGCCATTACACCAGCTTATAGGGTTGATAAATTTTGTTATCAAGGTACTATTCGATGCTGCCCATCGCGGGTATGGCTTGCCGGCTGATCAGCCCTGCCTGCAGCACCTGGACCAGGTCGAGGCCCGAGCCCCGGCACGCGGTGGCAACGATCCTGGACCAGTGCCATTGCGCTCGTCCCGGAACGTCATAATCCCAAGGAATGGGCAATGGGGGCCGCGGGTGACTGCACGGTGCGCGCGCCCGTACAGATACTGTTGCTGAAATTAAGGGACGCCCGGCGCGTCCGCGCACGGTATCTCCGATTTCCCGGATCATCTCGCGTGGCATTGCCATGCGGGCGATCACGTCTCTGGAGGTAAACCATGTCCAAGTCGACCCTTTCCCTGTCCGACCCGAGTTCGGGCAAGTCCGTCGAACTGCCGGTACGCGACGGTGTCCTCGGCCCATCGACCGTCGATGTCGGTACGCTCTACCGCGACTTCGGGGTATTCACCTACGACCCCGGGTTTACCTCGACTGCAAGCTGCGACAGCAGCATCACCTACATCGATGGCGACAAGGGCGTACTGCTCTATCGCGGCTATCCGATCGAGCAACTCGCGGCCAAGAGCAGCTTCATCGAGGTGGCCTACCTCCTGATCTACGGCGAGCTGCCTGACCAGACCCAGCTCGACGAGTTCTCGGCGATCATCACCAATCACACGATGATCAACGAGACGCTGAACAGCTTCTACAGGGGCTTCCACCACGATGCACACCCGATGGCCATGCTGGTCGGCGTGGTCGGTTCGCTGTCGGCTTTCTACCACGACCACACCGACATCAATGATCCGAAGGACCGCGAGATCTCGGCACACCGGCTGATCGCCAAGATGCCGACCATTGCCGCCGCTTGCTACAAGCACAGCAAGGGCGAGCCTTACGTCTACCCGCAGAATTCCCTCAGCTACCCGGCCAACTTCCTGCGCATGATGTTCGCCGTGCCGTGTGAGGAGTACGAGATCGATCCGGTCGCCGAGCGGGCGATCGACATCCTGTTCATTCTCCACGCCGATCACGAACAGAATGCCAGCACCTCAACCGTGCGTCTCGCCGGCAGTTCCGGTGCCAATCCGTTCGCTTGCATCTCTGCCGGTATCGCCTCGCTCTGGGGTCCGGCGCACGGCGGCGCCAACGAGGCCGTGTTGCGCATGCTTGAGGAGGTCGGCGATGTCAGCCAGATCGAGAAGTACGTCGCCAAGGCCAAGGACAAGGATGATCCATTCCGCCTGATGGGCTTCGGCCACCGGGTCTACAAGAACTACGATCCGCGCGCGACCATCATCCGCGAGGTTTGCCACAACGTGCTGGAGAAGCTTGGCAACGCCAACGACCCGACGCTCGAGTTGGCGATGCGTCTTGAGGAGGTTGCGCTGCGAGACGAGTACTTCGTCGAGCGCAAGCTCTACCCGAATGTCGATTTCTACACCGGTATCATCTACAAGGCGCTCGGCATCCCGACCAACATGTTCACGGCCATGTTCGCGATTGCGCGCACCGCCGGCTGGATAGCCCACTGGATGGAGATGATCGCCGACCCGAGTCAGCGCATCGGCCGTCCGCGCCAGCTCTACCTCGGGCCGGACAAGCGCGATTACTCCGACATCAGCGCCCGCTGATTTAGTCTGACGATTGCGGGCCGGCCGTATCGGCCGGTCCGCAACATTTATCCGCCAGTAGCCGCGTCACCGCGTCGCTTCCCGCGCGTTTCTGGGCTCGGCCCGTGATCGGGCAAAGTGGCGCCTGCCGCGGAGCGTCAGGCGGGAAGACCACCACTTCGACCGTGATGCCGTCCATCTGCAAGATGAATGAGGCCGCTTCCCTGCGGTCCCTGGGCCCGTAATCGATTGTGCATGCGCTTTCCCGGTAGGTGATCCGCTGCTCCAGCAGACGGATTGCCACCTCTTCCGGGGTGATGCCGAGCAGGTGCAAGGTGACCGGTGTCGATGCGACTGCCGTGCCATTGAGGACCGGACCGACCAGGCGGACCTCGCCGATGGGCGCCAGCAGGCGCATGGCGTGCCGTGCCGTGCGGCGCAACTCGCTCAGAGTTTGCCGGTGCGGTGCGGACTGGAACAACTCGAGATACTCAGACAGCGCCGCGAGGATCTCTTCGCCCCCGGGAAGGTCGCGAGCGGTGGCCAGGTCGAGGCGCAGGGCGGCCTTGTGTCGCGCAGTGAAGGGGTCATCGATGCCCTGTTCGGCCATCAACCGGGCGGCTTCCTGCGCCAATTGCTCGCGTGATCCGCGCGGGCAGGATTTTTGACGGCGCGACATCAGCAGGATTGTCCGGTCAAAAGAGCTGTTCAGGGGTGACGGCCTGGCCGCCGGGTCCAGGTTGAGCGGTTGCGGTCCCGCCAGCGGGCGCCTCGGGTCGGTTCTCGCTGCGGAACAGTTCAAAGATGGCGTCGGCCTGGCCGGGGCCGGCGAGCAGGCCGGTTGCCGGATCGATCCGTGCGCGCACCAGGCCGGCCGGTTCCGCCAGGGTGCTTTCCGGGACGCCGTCAAGGGCGCCACGCATGAAACCGATCCACATCGGCAGGGCGGCGCGGCCGCCGGTCTCCCGACTGCCCAGTGGCGAAAAGTCGTCGAAACCGACCCAGGCCGAGGCCGCCAGGGTGGTGTTGAAGCCACTGAACCAGGCGTCGCGCTGGTCGTTGGTGGTGCCGGTCTTGCCGGCAAGATCCTTGCGTCCGAGTGACAGGGCGCGGCGGCCGGTACCGTAACGAACGACGTCGCGCAGCAGGGAATGCATCAGGTAGACGTTACGCGGTTCGAGCACCTGTGGCGCCGGCTTCGGTTCAGGCTGGGCAGCAGGGTCAGGGGCGGTAGCGAGTACCGGTAGGGGCGCGAGTTCTGACAGAGGCCGCTTGGCGGCCTCCGCGGTACCGTCCGTCGGGTCCGGATTCGTCGTGACGTCAGGTGCGGTCTTCCGGGTGTCGTCCGGTTCGGATTCAGTGCAGTTGCGGCAGGCGAAGTCGGGTGCGCTCTGCTCGAGCAGCCGGCCATTACCGCCCTCGATCCGGTCGATGAAATAAGGCGTGATCCGGTAGCCGCCGTTGGCGAGGATGGCGTAGACGGTTGCCATCTCGATTGGCGCGAGCGCGCCTGAGCCGAGTGCCAGTGAAAGGTTGTGCGGTAATTGCCCGGCATCGAGCCCGAAGCGGGTGGCGTACTCCACGGTGTAATCGACGCCGGTCGCCTGCAGCAGGCGGATCGAGACCAGATTGCGCGACTTGGTCAGCGCCAGCCGCAAGCGGGTCGGGCCAAAGAACTTGCCGCTGTAGTTCTCCGGACGCCAGGTCGCCTCAAGGCTGGGGTCGTCAAACACCACCGGAGCATCGTTGATCAGGCTCGCGGTGGTGAAACCCTTCTCCAGCGCGGCCGAGTAGATCACGGGCTTGAAGCTGGAGCCCGGTTGGCGCTTGGCCTGGGTCGCGCGGTTGAACTTGCTGCGGCGGAAGTCGAAGCCGCCTATCAGCGCCGTGATCGCGCCGTCGTCGGGGCGCAGGGCGACGAAAGCGCCCTCGATCTCCGGTATCTGGGACAGCCGCCACTTTCCTTCGGCGTCAAGCATCACCCGCACGAGATCACCTGTCACGACCACCTCGTCCGGTTTGGTGGGTTTTTTGCCGCGGCGGTTTTCGCTCAGCAACGGCTGCGCCCATTGCCAGCCATCGGCCTCGATCACGCCCGGACCGTGGTCCTTGATTTCGACGGTGATGGTCGTTTCATCGAGCGCGGTGACCCGTGCCGGCAGCAGACCGCCGAAGTTGGTCAGCGTCGCGAGAGCGGGAGTGGTCTGGTCGATGGCGGGGCGAAGCTCGGGACCACGGTAGCCGTGGCGCTGGTCGTAATCGATCAGTGCCTGGCGCAGGGCGCGGTTGGCTTGCTGCTGGTGGTCGGCGTCGAGCGTGGTGTAGACGTTGAATCCTTCAGTGTAGGCGGCGTCGCCGAAGCGCTCGATCATCTTCTGCCGCACCATTTCGGCAACATATGGGGCCTCGACCTCAACCGGCAGGCCGTGCAGCGATGCCGTCTCCTCGGCGCCACGTGCGTCTGCCAGGGTGGCATCGTCGATGAATCCAAGCTTGTGCATGCGGTCGAGGACGTAGTTGCGCCGGTCCCGGGCGCGCTGCGGATTGCTGACCGGGTTGTCCCGGGATGGTGCCTTGGGGAGGCCGGCGATGGTCGCCATCTCGGCCAACGACAATTCCTCGATGGTCCTGCCGTAGAAGATCTGTGCGGCGGCCCCGATGCCGTAGGCACGTTGCCCAAGGTAGATCTTGTTCAGGTAGAGCTCGAGGATCTCCTGCTTGCTCAGTTGGCCCTCGATTTTCAGTGCCAGGAGGATTTCGTTCAGCTTGCGCAGGTAGGTTTTTTCGCGGCTGAGGAAGAAATTACGTGCCACCTGCATGGTGATGGTGCTGCCGCCCTGGCGCTTTTCGCCGGTTCGCAGCAACTCGAAGCCCGCCCGTAGCAAGCCCTGGTAATCAACCCCGGGATGGCTGTAGAAACGGTGGTCCTCGGCCGCCAGGAACGCCTGGACAAGTTGTTGAGGTACCTGGTCGATGGTGACGGGTATGCGACGTTTCTCGCCGAACTCGGCGATCAGCAACCCATCTCGGCTGTAGACACGCAGTGGTACCTGCAGACGAACGTCGCGCAGGGTGTCGACCGCGGGAAGTTCCGGCTCGAGCACCAGGCGCACGGTGGCCAAACCGCCGGCCAAGCCGATGGCTACGATCAGGATCAGGGCGGTGAGGAGTCGCAACGGTCGGGTAATGGCCATGCGTTTTTTGACAAGCTGGTCTAAACTGCCAATCTGCAGGGCAGTATATAGGGGAGGTCTGCCCAACAGCTAACCTCTAAACCAACATTTGCACTCCACATTGCTTGCTGTATAGTCCAAACTGACATTTAATGTATAAGACGATATAGTCGGCATAAGGCACCAAGCATAAAAGGAAAAGCCGTGCAGCTGTTCAGTCGGAAGAACCCGCCCATGGTCGGCCTGGATATCAGTTCGACAGCAATCAAGCTGCTTGAACTGAGCCGTAGTGGCGGCCGCTACCGTGTCGAGAGCTACACCGTCGAGCCCCTGCCAGCGAACTCCGTCGTCGAGAAGAGCATCGCCGACGTCGAGGCGGTAGGTGAGGCGATCCGCAGGGCGGTCAAGCGCTCAGGCACCAAATCCAAGCATGCCGCGGTCGCCGTGGCCGGGTCGGCGGTGATCACCAAGGTGATCTCGATGCCGGCATCGATTGGCGACGACGAGATGGAGAGCCAGATCTCTCTCGAGGCGGACCAGTACATCCCTTACCCGCTCGACGAGGTCAATCTCGATTTCGAAGTGCTCGGCCCATCGACCAAGAATCCGGAACGGGTCGATGTGCTGCTGGCGGCGTCACGTAGCGAAAACGTTGAGTCGCGAACCGCGGCGGCGGAGTTGGGCGGGCTTACGGCGCGCCTGGTCGATGTCGAGGCGTTCGCAATGGAGAACGCCTTCTCCCTGATCGCCGAGATGATGGAAGGCGGCGCTTCTGACAGAACCATCGCGGTAGTCGACATCGGCGCCACCATGACCACACTCAACGTCATGCACGATCGCAAGAGTATCTATACGCGCGAGCAGGTGTTTGGCGGCAAGCAGTTGACCGAGGAAATTCAGCGGCGCTATGGACTCTCCTACGAGGAGGCGGGGCTGTCGAAAAAGCAGGGTGGCCTGCCTGACAACTATATCCCCGAGGTGCTTGAGCCGTTCAAGGAATCGATGGTGCAGCAGGTAGGCCGGTCGCTGCAGTTCTTCTTCTCGTCCAGCCCCTACAATGGCGTTGACCACATCTTGCTCGCGGGTGGTTGCGCCTCGATTCCCGACGTCGACGAACTGATCGCACAGAAGACCGGGACCGAGACATCAATCGCCAATCCGTTCGCGAACATGTCGCTTTCCGGGAAGGTCCGTCCCGAGAGTCTCAGCAGCGACGCACCGTCGATGATGATCGCCTGCGGGCTCGCCTTGAGGAGCTTCGACTGATATGGCGCACATCAATCTTCTCCCCTGGCGCGACCAGCTTCGCAAGGACCGAAAACAAAGGTTTTTCGTCACCTTGGCCATATCAGCGGTCATCGCCGGACTCGCCGTCGGTGGTGTCCACTTCCAGATCCAGACCATGATCGACTTCCAGAACGCACGCAACAGCCGACTCCAGCAGGAGATCACAGCGGCGGACAAGAAGATCAAAGAAATTCAGGCGCTCGAAAAACGCAAGGCGGACCTGATCGCGCGTATGCAGATCATCGAGAGCCTGCAGGCGAGCCGGCCGGAAGCCGTCCATGTGTTCGATGAACTGGTCCAGACCATTCCTGATGGTGTGCATCTTGGCAGTTTCTCCTACAAGGGCAAGGCGATTGCGCTGGCCGGAGAGGCGCAGTCGAACGCGCGTGTCTCGACCTACATGCGCAATCTCGACGGTTCACCCTGGTTCGGTGATCCGCGATTGCTGCAGATCCAGAAGACGGGTACGGTGCGCAAATTCGGCCTCAATGTCGGTCAGACCTCGCCGAATGCAAAGAAGAAGGAGAAGCCGCAATGAAGCTCTCCGATCTGAACAACCTCGACATCAACAACCTCGGCAGTTGGCCACTGCCAATCAAGCTGGTCATCGTGCTGTTGCTTGTCGGTGCCATCGGCGGGGCTGGCTATTACTTCGATACCCAGCACATGATCGCCGATCTGAAGAAGACCGAGGCGAAGGAAGGAAGTCTGCGCAAGACGTTCGAGCAGAAATGGGTGAAGGTAGCCAACCTCGATGCCTTCCGTGCCCAACTCGAGGAGATGAACAAGTCGTTCGGGGCCATGCTGCGCCAGTTGCCGGACAAGACCGAGGTCGCCGATCTCCTGGTCGATATCTCGCAGACGGGCCTGGCGAACGGGCTTGAGTTCCAGTTGTTTAAACCCGGCGGTGAGAACCGCAGAGGGTTCTACGCTGAGCTGCCGATCCAGATTCAGGTAACAGGCACCTACCACCAGTTCGGTGCATTCGTCAGCGGGATCGCCGCGCTGCCTCGGATCGTCACCATGCATAACGTAGTGATCAAGCCGGGTGGTGGTAAAAAAGGCGGTGGCGCGAAGTCGCTCAACATGACCGCGGTTGCCAAGACCTATCGCTACCTCGAGGAGGCGCCGCAGTGATCGCCGAGGTCAGAGAATCGTTAAAATCGTCGTCTATGCGCCGGTGTAAACTAATAGTGTTCGCTATTGCGAGTTCATTTTTCCTGGGCGCTTGCGCTGAAATGGATATGAGTGACCTCGAGCGGTTCATTTCCGACATCAAGAGTCGCAAGCCGGTACAGATCGAGCCACTCCCCGAGATCAAGACGTTCGATTCCTTCTACTACCAGGCGCAGGAGTTACGCGATCCATTTACCGCGGCGGTCGCCGAGATCGCCGAACAGCTGGCGCCTTCGGTTGGTGGTGGATTGCAGCCCGACTCCACACGGCGACGTGAGCCATTGGAGAACTTCAGCCTGCAGGAACTTCGAATGGTCGCGATGATGACCCTGGAAGACCGGACCTGGGCTGCCGTGGTCGGCCCTGATGGAACGGTTCATCGATTGCAGGTAGGTAACTACATCGGCCGTAATCATGGCCAGGTGCTGCGGATAACAGAAACGTCGGTCGAAATGACCGAAATCGTGCCAGATGGCAAGGGCGGTTGGCAGGAGCGCGACAACGTGCTTGCCATGGTCCTGCAAGAGTGATGACGCCGTGAGGGAAATTTAATGAAGATTCAGCAGGCGATAACAGGAATGCACACCCGGCTGGGTCGGTGGGCGCGTTGGGGGGCAGTACTTGCGGCCATGGTGGTCCTGGGTAGCAGCAACCTCCACGCGGCCAACGGATCGGCGAACACCCTCGAGTCAATCGACTTCCAGGCGCTCGGAGGCAACAAGGTACGCATCGTCATGACCATGGGTGCGGCGGCGACCGAGCCGACGGCATTCACCACGACAAATCCGGCACGCATCGCCCTCGATTTTGCCGATACGGCCAGTCGCGCGGAGCGCTCGCAGACCATCGGTATCGGCGTCATTCGCAGTGTTTCCGCGGTAGCGGCCCAAGGGCGCACCCGGGTCGTGATCAACATGGCGGCCTCGGCCCCCTACGAGACTACGGTCGAAGGAAACGAAGTCATCGTCGTTGTCGGTGGCGCCGGCAGTGCCAAGACTGCTGCCGCGAGCCCCTATGATCCTCGCGTAGTGCGTGCGCTGGCAAAGCGCGATTCACCTATGACCGCCAAGCGCAGTATTGCCAATGTCGATTTCCGGCGCGGCGAGTCCGGTGAGGGGCGCATCCTGGTCCAGCTTTCTGATCCGAACACGGTCGTCGACATGCGCGAGGAAGCTGGCAAGATCGTCATCGACTTCCAGGAGACCGCCGTGGCCGATGACCAGGTACGCAAACTCGACGTGATCGATTTCGCCACGCCGGTCAAGCAGATCGAAACCTTCCCGCAGGGTCAGAACACGCGCATGGTGATCACGGCTGTCAAGGCGGGTGAGTACGAACACTTCGCCTACCAGGCCGACCAGCTCTACACCATCGAGTTGCGACCGCTGAGCAAGGAAGAGGTCGAGGCACGCCAGGCGCAGAAACCGAGTTACTCCGGCGAACGGCTGTCGCTCAACTTTCAGAACATCGAGGTTCGTGCCGTCCTGCAACTGCTGGCCGACTTTACCGAACTCAACATGGTGGTCAGTGACACCGTCACCGGCAACATCACGTTACGGCTGAAAAACGTCCCGTGGGATCAGGCGCTGGACATCGTGCTCAGGAGCAAAGGGCTCGACAAGCGCGTGATTGGCAATGTCATGAGCGTGGCCCCAAGCGCCGAGATCCTGGCGCAGGAGCAAGCGGAATTTGCGCGCATCCAGCAGGTCGAGGACCAGGCGCCGCTGTTTACCGAAATCATCCAGGTCAACTATGCCAAGGCCTCAGAGATCGCCCAGGTCCTG
>CAXMPC010000176.1:0-7420 GCA_964195335.1 uncultured Gammaproteobacteria bacterium
ATCAACGCCTGCAACGCCACCATCTCAGCCGACCAATACAAGAAGCCAGGTCACGCTTGCCAAGAAGATGGCGATCAGCACGGCGGCCGATCCGGCGTCCTTGGCCCGCCCGGACAAGGCATGGTGCTCGGGACCGTGACGATCGACCGCCGCTTCGATGGCGCTGTTTACCAGTTCGACGACCAGCACCAGCAGCAGGCTGCCAACCAGCAGTGCCCGCTCCACGCCGCTGTCACCGAGCCACAATCCGAGTGGAACCAGCACGAGGGACAACAGCACTTCCTGGCGAAACGCGGCTTCGTGGCACCAGGCGGCACGCAGGCCGGTAAGCGAGTAACCCAGAGCGCACCAGATGCGCACAAGCCCGGTCCCACCGGGCTTGCCGGTCGGATCGTATTCCTCCTGCGGCTCCATGCCGAGGAGCCTAGCATGCAGCGGTGGGGCCGATTCACCGTCACACGATGGTTGCAGAGCGGCAATCGCGACATACTGGCGTCGCCCCAAACAGGTCTCATACATGCGACTCTGGACACTCCACCCGGCCTACCTCGACGCCAAAGGCCTCGTGGCCCTCTGGCGTGAAGGGCTGCTGGCCAAGGCCGTCCTGGAGGAGAAGACCCGCGGGTATCGCAACCACCCGCAGCTGACCCGCTTCCGTGCACACGCCAAGCCGTTGGCTGCGCTGTGCGAATTCCTGCACGAGGTGCTGGTCGAATCACGCTCCCGCCATTACCATTTCGACACCACCAAGCTGCCTCCCCGTAACGGCGCCGTCGCGTCCATCGAGGAGACACGGGGACAGACCGACTACGAATGGCAACACCTGCTGAACAAGCTCAAGGATCGCGATCCGGGCCGTTTCCGGCAACTCGCCGCCATCACGGTACCGGAACCCCACCCCCTGTTCACCATCGTTCCCGGTTGCGTCAGGGACTGGGAAAAGCGACCTGAAAGACCGGCAGGGCCTTAGCCACAGGCTGCGGGCCGCATCACCAGCTACGACAAGTAAGGAACAGATTCAATGCTCAAGGCGTCAGAAGCCCTGGGGCGACTGCAGGAGGGAAACCGCCGCTTCGTCTCCGGAATTCACAACAGCGCCGCGCTCGCCAGCCCGATGCGCCGCAGCAAGCTGGTGACCGACCAGAAGCCGTTCGCCATCATCCTCGGCTGTGCCGACTCGCGCGTACCGGCGGAGATCGTCTTCGACCAGGGACTGGGTGACCTGTTCGTGATCCGCGTCGCCGGCAATGTCGTCGCCCCGTCGCAGGTCGGCAGCATCGAGTTTGCCGCAGAGCGCTACGGCACCCGTCTGGTCGTCGTCCTCGGTCACTCCCAGTGCGGCGCGGTCGAGGCGACCCTGGAGGAACTCGAACGACCGCAAGAAAGCCGCTCATCGAATCTCAACGCCATCGTCAGCCGTATCCGGCCGGCCGTGCAGACGCTCCTGGATGTCACTCCGGACCAGGATCACGACGCCCTGATGGAGCAGGCGGTCCGGGCCAATGTCCGCGCCTCGGCCGACCACCTGCGCCACGGCTCGTCCGTCCTCGAGGAACTGATCCGGCGCGACCAGCTGATGATCGTGGGCGCGGAGTACTCGCTGGAGACCGGGACCGTCGACTTCTTCGACGGCCTTCCCTAGTCCATCACCACCGACGGCACCGGGCCCGCGTTTCAAGCAACGGGTCTTTTTCAGTGAGCCAAAAGAAAACCGGCCCGAAGGCCGGCTTCCTAATGAACGACGAGGTCAGGAACGTCTCAGGTTAGCTCCTCACCCAATCTCAATTCGCCGATACGGCCTGCGGCAATTCGTCGGTTTCCGACTGCCTGGGCAGGCTCGGGTAGCGGGTCCCGGCCATCTCGCGCATCAGGCGCACCACCTGCGAGCTGTAGCCGGACTCGTTGTCGTACCAGACGTAGAGCGTGCAGCGGTTGCCGCTGACGATGGTCGCCTCGGAATCGACCACCCCAGCGTGGCGTGAACCGACCAGGTCGCTGGAGACCAGTTCCGTCGAAGCGGTGTAGTCGACCTGCTCCTGCAACTCGGAGTAGAGCGCCACCTCGCTGAGGAAGTCGTTGAGGGCGTCGCGGTCGGTCTCGCTGGACAGGTTGAGGTTCATGATCGCCATCGACACGTTCGGCGTCGGCACGCGGATGGCGTTGCCGGTCAGCTTGCCCTCGAGTTCCGGCAGCGCCTTGGCCACCGCCTTGGCGGCCCCGGTCGAAGTGATGACCATGTTCAGTGCCGCCGCCCGGCCGCGACGGTCGGCCTTGTGGTAGTTGTCGATCAGGTTCTGGTCGTTGGTGTAGGAGTGAACCGTCTCGATGTGGCCGTTGACGATGCCGAAGCGGTCATTGATCGCCTTCAGCACCGGGGTGATGGCGTTGGTCGTGCAGCTGGCCGCCGAGACGATGGTGTCGGCCTCGGTCAGCATGCCCTGGTTGACGCCGTAAACGACGTTCTTGATGTCACCCTTGGCCGGTGCGGTCAGCAGCACCTGCGATGCCCCCGGGCAGGCGAGATGCTGGCCTAGGCCGTCCTCGTCCTTCCAGATGCCGGTGTTGTCGACGATCAGCGCATCCTCGATGCCGTAAGCGGTGTAGTCGACGCTGTCCGGAGAGCTGGAGTAGATCACCTTGATGACGTTGCCGTTGGCGAGAATGGCGTTGGCTTCCTCGTCGACGGTGATGGTGCCGTTGAACGGGCCGTGCACCGAGTCACGCCTAAGCAGGCTGGCACGCTTGGCCAGGTCGTTGCCCTTGCCCTTGCGCACCACGATGGCCCGCAGGCGCATCTGGCTGGCACCGCCGGTGCGTTCGATCAGCAGTCGCGCCAGCAGCCGGCCGATACGACCGAACCCGTAGAGCACGACGTCCTTGGAACGGCGCTCCTGCAGTGGCTGATCGATGACCTCGGCCAGTTCGCCACGCAGGAAGGCCTCGACGCCTTCCGGACGGCCCTGCTTCACCCAGGCGATGGCCAGCTTGCCGAGATCGATCCTGGCCGGGGAGAGTTGCATGCCTCCGAGTGCCGCGACCAGCGGGTAGCTGTCCTCGATGGCCAGTTCGGCGCCCTCGTACTGGCGCACGAACCGGTGCGCCTTGAGGATGTCGATAGTCGAACTGTTGGCGATGTTGCGACCGTAGACCACGGGCACGATCCCGGCATCGCGGTAGAGCTTGCCGATCAGAGGCACCATCGCCTCCGCCAGTTCCTGGCCCCGCTTCCACTCTTCCAGGTAGCTGTCTTGGTTGTCCATCGTTACGCCTCATGGGGATGAAAAATCAGCAGGACCGCGTCGCGTCGCCCGCCGCGCCGTGCGCTGGCCTGGCGTCGCCGACCCGATCCTTGAATCGCAATCTGTTACTGAAGGTGCGCCAGGCTTCTCGCGGGTGCGCTTCCCCGTTGCAGGGATTGGCGCACATTGTATCGAAAAACCGAAATCAAAGTGTTTTGTCCGGGTATTAGGCCTCGCTACAATACGGTATATTATACATATAATACATATTGTTATGTTTGTTTATTAAAGTTAATTAGATTCAAATACGTATTCCCCCTGTAGGAGCGGCGCCCTCGCCGCAACCCGGCAAGCCCATCGGTCCGTGAACGGGCCTCCTACAAGGAACACCCCCTCCTGTAGGAGCGGCCCCCAGGCCGCGATCCGGCCGTGCTACGTCCACCGCCCATCGGCCCGTGGGCGGGCCTCCTACTAGAACCCCGCCTGTAGGAGCGACCCCCAGGCCGCGATCCGGCCGTGCTACGCCCACCGCCCTTCGGGCCGTGGGCGTCCCTCCTACACGCGCCTTCCCCTGCGGAGCGACGGTCCGCCGTGATCCAGCCCAATGTCTGCACGAACCGATAACGGGCATCCTCTCCCCCGTCCCAGCAGGTCGCGAGACATAAAAAAGCCGGCCCGAAGGCCGGCTTTTCTGCGAACGGGGGACCGCTCAGACGCGCAGCGCACCGTCGATCTCGAGGCAGCGACCGTTGATGTAGTCGTTTTCGAAGATGAAGACCGCTGTCTTGGCGATCTCCTCGGGCTTGCCCAGGCGCTTGGCCGGGATCATGCCGGCGATCTTGTCACGCGCCTCTTCCTTCATCGCCATGACCATCTCGGTGCCGATGTAACCCGGGGCGATGGCGGCGGAACGGATGCCGTAACGCGCCAGTTCCTTGGCCCAGGTGACGGCCATCGCGTGCACACCGGCCTTGGTGGCGGTGTAGTTGGTCTGGCCCATGTTGCCGTGGCGCGAGATGCTGGAGATGTTGATGATCACGCCCTGGCTGTCGGTCTTGATCATCTGCACGGCCGCTTCACGACCGCACAGGAAGGTGCCGGTCAGGTTGACGTCGATGACCTGCTGCCACTGCTCGAGGCTCATCTTGTTGATGATCTCGCCGTCCTTGACCTTGATGAACAGGCCGTCACGGGTGATGCCGGCGTTGTTGACCAGGCCGTGGATGGAACCGAAGTCGGCGGCAATGCGCTCGAACACTTCAACGACCAACTGCTCGTTGGCGACGTTGGCCTGGTAGGTGCGCGCCTCAGCGCCCACTTCCTCGCACATGCTGGCGGTCACGTCGAGCGCTTCCTGGTCGAGGTCGACCAGCGCCAGCCTGGCGCCACGCTCGGCGAACTGGACGGCCATGGCGCGACCGAGACCACGACCGCCACCGGTGATGGCAATTACCTTGTTTTGCAGATCCATTGAGTACCCCTGAGTTCTGGCAATTAAATCGGGACCGTCCACCGCTTGTCGAAATGCGGAGTGACAGCCTCCTGTCATTAGTTGTGCACTGCAACATAATATCATCGTAGCTCCTGTCGACCAAGTCTTGCGCTGACCCGGTCTGCTATGCTCGGACGTCATCAGGGAGAGCCGCGTGGACCCTTCAAAACCCTCCTCCGGCGGCCCCGCCGCTGCCCCGCTACGGACGGTCGGCCTCGACGACAAGCTCACCGCCGACACGGGCTCGATCCTGCTCAATGGTACCCAGGCCCTGCTGCGGCTGATGCTGGTCCAGCGCCGCCGTGATGCCGCGGTGGGCCTGAACACCGCGGGCTTCGTCTCCGGTTACCGCGGCTCGCCCCTCGGCGGACTCGACCAGGCGCTCTGGTCCAGCCGGTCGCTGCTCGATGCCGCCCCGGTCCACTTCCAGCCCGGCCTGAACGAGGATCTCGCCGCCACGGCCATCTGGGGCACACAGCAGGCCCCGCAGATGCCCGGCGCGACCGTCGATGGGGTGTTTGCGCTCTGGTACGGCAAGGGCCCCGGCGTCGATCGCAGCGGCGACCCGGTGCGCCACGCCAACCGCCAGGGCACCTCGCGCCTGGGCGGCGTACTGATGGCCTTCGGCGACGATCACGGTGCCAAGTCATCCACCGTCACCCAGCAGAGCGAGCCGCTGCTCGCCGGGGTTGGGGTGCCGGTGCTCTACCCGGCCACGGTGCAGGAGATTCTCGACCTCGGCCTGCACGGCTGGGCCATGTCGCGCTTCGCGGGCACCTGGGTCGGTCTCAAGTGCGTCAACGAAATCCTCGAAACGACTGCCAGCGCCGATGCCGACCACGCCGGCCGGGTCCGTGTCGTCCTGCCCGATGCACGCGACCTGCCCGATGGCGACCGCAACGGCCGCCTGGTCTTTGACCCGGTCGGCGAGGAAGCGCGGCTGGTCGAGGCAAGACTGCCGGCCGTGCATGCCTACGCCCGCGCCAACGGTCTCGACCGCGTCGTGTTCGGTCGTCCCGGATCGCGGCTCGGCTTGGTCAGTGCCGGCAAGGCGGCGGTGGACGTGCGCCACGCCCTAGCCCTGCTCGGCATCGACGAATCCGATGCCGAACGGCACGGCATCGCCCTGTTCCAGCCACGCCTGATCTGGCCGCTGGAACCGACCGCGCTGGCCGCCTTCGCCCGCGGCTGCGATGAACTGCTGGTGATCGAGGAAAAGCTGCCGTTCCTGGAACCGCAGATCGCCAGCGCCCTGTTCAACCTCCCGGCCGGCGAACGTCCGCGCCTGGTCGGCAAGCGCGACGCGCATGATGCTCCATTGGTCCCGGCGCACGGCCAGCTCGACCCCGAGTCGCTGGCACGGCTGATCGGCGAGCGTCTGCTGGCCGGCGACGCTCCGCCACCGGGTCTCGCCGAGCGGCTGGGGGCTCTCGCACAACGCCGCGACCGGATCGCCGCCTCGATCACCAGCCCTACCCGACGCCTGCCCTACTTCTGTGCCGGCTGCCCACACAACACCTCGACGAGGGTGCCAGAAGGAAGCGTCGCCATGTCGGGCATCGGCTGCCACACCATGGCGCTGTGGATGGACCGCGACACCCTGCCGCCGACCCAGATGGGCGGCGAGGGAGCGACCTGGAACGGCATCGCGCCATTCACCGACACCCCGCACGTGTTCCAGAACATCGGGGACGGCACCTACGCCCACTCCGGCCTGCTGGCGATCCGCGCCGCGGCGGCGGCCAACACGCGCATCACCTACAAGCTGCTCTACAACGACGCCGTGGCGATGACCGGCGGCCAGCCGGTCGAAGGGTCGTACAGCGTGGCCGAGATCGCCCGCCAACTGCTCGCCGAGCGCGTTCGGCGGGTGGTCGTGGTCAGTGACGAGCCGGACAAGTATTCCGGCGACCACGCCCTCCCCGGCGACGTAGCGGCCCACCACCGCGACCGCCTCGATGCCGTGCAGCGCGAACTGCGCGAGGTGCCAGGCACGACGGTACTGATCTACGACCAGGCCTGCGCCACCGAGAAACGGCGTAAGCGCAAACGCGGTCGCCTGGTCGACCCGGCGCGCGCCGTGATGATCAACCACCGCGTCTGCGAAGGGTGCGGCGACTGCTCAGTCCAGGCCAACTGCGTCGCCCTGGTCGCGCGCGAGACTCCGTTCGGCCGCAAGCGCCAGGTCGACCAGTCGGTCTGCAACAAGGACTACAGTTGCCTGCGCGGCTTCTGTCCTGCCATGGTGACCATTGAGGGCGGCCAGCGACGCCGGCCGGCCGCCACCGCCCTGGATGACGCCCTGTTCGCCGACCTGCCGTCGCCGGTCACGCGCGATGGCGATTGCGCCATCATGGTCACCGGCATCGGCGGTACCGGGGTGGTCACCGTCGGCGCCCTGCTGTCGATGGCGGCGCACCTCGAGGGCCGACCGGCGCAGGTGTTCGACCTGACCGGGCTGGCGCAGAAGAACGGCGCGGTCTTCAGCCACCTGCGCATCGGTGGCCACGGCGACGGACGCCGCGCCGCCCGCCACGTGACCGGCGGCACCGACCTGCTGCTCGGCTGCGATCTGGTCGTCGCCGCCAGCGACGATGCGATCGCCACCTACGACCCGGAGCGAACCCATGCCGTGGTCAACACCAACGTCGTCCCTACCGCGCAACTGCAACTCGAGCCGGACGTGGAT
>CAXMPC010000177.1:0-3698 GCA_964195335.1 uncultured Gammaproteobacteria bacterium
CATCCTGCGCGCCATGGGCGCGTCGATCGAACTCGAGAATCCGCGCACCCAGGGCGGCGAGCCGGTCGCCGACCTGCGTGTCCAGGCGCGTCCGCTGCACGGCATCGATATCCCGGAAGCCCTGGTGCCGCTGGCGATCGATGAGTTCCCGGTGCTGTTCGTCGTTGCCGCCTGTGCCGAGGGCGCCACCACGCTGCGCGGTGCCGCCGAACTACGGGTCAAGGAGAGCGACCGCATCGGTGTCATGGCCGACGGCCTCGCCACCCTCGGGATCGACGCTCGACCCACCGACGACGGCATGACCATCCTTGGCGGCCGGTTGAGCGGTGGCCAGGTCGACAGCCATGGCGACCACCGGGTGGCCATGGCCTTCGCCATCGCCGCGCTGCGTGCCGGCGGGCCGGTCACGATCGATGACTGCGCCAACGTTGACACCTCGTTCCCCGGGTTCGCCGCCAGCGCTGCGGCCTGCGGTCTGCGCATCACCGTCACCTCCTGAAACCGTCGGCGCCGACGCCCCGCCTAATTGCACCAGTCCGGCCGATGGTGGAGAATCGTGTAGTCTTAGGATTACAAGCCCACCAGAACTACGATTACAAGGGCTGTAATCGCCGGACCAGGCAGGGAAACACCTGCGGCGTATCCGGCAGCACAATCTACACTTGGGTTGGAGGAGGATTACTCAGATGCTGGTCAACGTGCCCGTCTACAACAACCATTTCGGCTACCACCAGATCAATATCTACGAGCAGTCCGAAGGGGGCGAGTTCCGGAGGACGGCAAAGCGGATGATGCCGCACATGCTGGTCAACTTCGACCAGGTCTCGGAATCGCTCGGCGAGGTGGTGGCGCCAGCCTACGACCGTCGCCAACAGGAATGGAACACTCCGACCGTCTACTTTTATCTCGGCCGCCCGCGCAGCTTCTTCCGTTTTCTGCGTGACCACGCTCTCGACCGCCAGATCATGGTGCTGTGCACCCAGAACCACTCGGTCAGGGTGCGCAAGTTCACCATTCATGAACTGCGTTTCAAGCGCAATGTCGCGACCGCAGTCAAGGCTTTGACCGCGCGCAAGTTCATCGAGTCGATCGACGTTTTTCTCGATCCGGAACACGCTCAGGAGAGCAGCGAAGCCGCCGCCTGACGGCCCGTTCAGCCGTTCCCGTCGACCAGGTCGGAGAGGTCCGGGCCGACCAGCAGCACGTGCAATTGCCGTGGCCCGTGGATGCCGAGGTAGAGCGTCTGCTCGATATCGGCGGTCCGTGACGGCCCGGTGATCCAGTTGACTGTCCGCGGCATGAAACCGTCTACGGTTGCGCCTTCGCGCAGCCCCTGCCACACCGTCTCATAGGCGCCCACGACCTCGTCGGCGTGGAGCGCGACGACGTGCCTATCCGGAAGGAAGTTCAGGGACGTCGGCGAATTCGGCCCCGAGCAGAGCACCAGTGTGCCCGACTCGGCAACGCCGGCATGGGCCCGGCTGACACCGAGCGGATCATCGCCGCGAGCCGGACCAAAGGTCGCTTGTAGACCGACGGCACCCCAGTCGAGCGGTGCCAGGTCGGGGTGCGGAGCGACTCGTGCCGAGCCGGTCTCTGGAAAGCGTTCCGCTACCGCGTTAGGCACGGCCGCGAAGTCGGTCACCGTGGCCAGCGTGGCATCGACCCGGCGCATCTTGTCGGCAAAGCGGCGGAGCAATGTCATCCGGTCGCCACGGCTCGCCGCCGGCAGCCGGTTCGGGGTCGGCGTCGCCAGGCGCGCGGCCAGTGGCGTGGCCTGATCGCCGTCGAGAGCATCACGACCGAGGCCATGGCGGATGGCGGCCAGCACCTGCGCCCGCCCGTTCACTTGTCGTGCTCCTGCGCCCGCCACTGGGCGAGGAACGTCTTTCCCTCCGGGGCCGGCAGGTCTCGCGTAGCACACCAGCCAGCCAGACCGGGCAGCCGACGCAGCGTGCCCGTGCTTCCGGCCCGCCAGCGCAGCAGACGCGCAGACAGGCCGGAGAGGAGGTGATAGAGGCGCGGTCGGCGGGTCAACCAGGCCCAGGCACGTAGCGCCCGGCGCGGTGGACCACCAGGCTGCCCCTGGCGCCAGCTCTCGGTCCGCCAGTGGCGCAGCACGTCGGGGATTGGGATGCGCACCGGGCAGACTGCCTCACAGCGACCGCAGAGGGTCGATGCCTGTGGCAGGTGCCAGGCTTCCGGCAGGCCGAGCAGGCCGGGAGTCAACGCCGCGCCCATCGGTCCGGAGTAGACCCAGCCGTAGGCATGGCCACCGATCTGGCCGTAGACCGGGCAATGGCCGAGGCAGGCGCCGCAGCGGATGCAACGCAGGATCGGCTGTGCCGGGGTGCCGAGCAGGCGACTGCGGCCATTATCCAGCAGCACGACGTGGAACGCCTCGGGACCGTCGGGATCATCCGGGCGTCGCGGCCCGGTACTGAAGGTGTTGTAGACCGTCTGCTCCTGACCGGTGATCGAGCGCGCCAGCACGCGCAACAGCGTGGTCGCATCCTCCAGGGTCGGCGCCACCTTCTCGATACTGGCCAGTACCACGTGCACCCGGGGCAGGGTCTGGGTCAGGTCGCCGTTGCCCTCGTTGGTGACGATGATGGTGGTGCCGGTCTCGGCGACCAGCATGTTGGCGCCGGTGATGCCGACATCGGCAGCGAGGAAGCTCTCGCGCAGTACCTGGCGCGCCTCGCTCAGGAGTTCACGCGGGGTCTCCAGGGGGCGGTCACGATCCAGGCCGGTGTGATGTTCGCGAAAGGCCGCCGAGACCTGTGGCCGGGAGACGTGCAGGGCCGGTGCGACGATGTGGCTCGGGGTCTCACCGCGCAGCTGGATGATGTATTCGCCGAGATCGGTCTCGACCGGAGTGATGCCGTGGGCCTCGAGGTGATCGTTGATCGCGATCTCCTCGCCGATCATCGACTTGCCCTTGGTCACGGTGTGGGCATCGGCCTCCTTGCAGATACGCAGCACAGCGTCCCGTGCCTCGTCCGCGTCGGCGCACCAGTGCACGGTACCGCCCAGCGCCTCGACCTGGTCGGCGAAGCGCTCGAGGTACCAGTCGAGATGCTCGAGGACGTGGTCGCGTATCGCGGTCGCCTGATCGCGCAGCAGGTCAAACTCGGGCAGCGTCGCGATTCCCTCAAGGCGCTTCTTCGGGAATCCGGCTCCGGTCCGTGCCAGCGCGGCCTGCAAGTCATCGTCGACGAGGGCACGCTGTACGTTAGCGGGAAAGTCGTGACAGCCCGGCTGCACGGTCACTCCTGACCGATGCCAGGGACGTCGGTCATGTCGGCCAGGATCTCGGCAACATGGCGGACTTCGGTGGTGGCGCCCTGACGGCGCAGCGTGCCGGCCAGGTTGAGCAGGCAACCGAGATCACCACCGAGCAGCAGGTCGGCACCGCTCTGCTCGACTTCATTTGCCTTGTCGGTGGCCATCCGCGCGGAGATGCCCGGGTACTTGACGCAGAAGGCGCCACCGAAGCCACAACATCCCTCGGGTGTCGCCAGCGGCGTCTCGCGCAGGCCGTCGACCATCTCCAGCAGACGCCGCGGTTGCTCGCGGATGCCGAGTTCACGCAGGCCGGAGCAGCTGTCATGGTAGGCGATATTTTTATCTAATACAGCTGATATATCAGTATATTGAATTACATCATTAAGAAACGTAGTTAACTCATGGGTCTG
>CAXMPC010000178.1:0-3002 GCA_964195335.1 uncultured Gammaproteobacteria bacterium
GCATCATCCGCGCGGCGCTGGCCAGGGCCTGGGCTGGCGTGGCATAGCTCATGAACGGCATGTCGGCGATCAACATGGCGTGGTGGGCGCCGTTGGCCACGGCCCGGGTATGGTAGACGACATCATCGACACTGACCGGCAGCGTGGTGTCGTGACCCTGGATGACCATGCCGAGCGAGTCACCGATCAGCAGCACGTCGACCTCTGCCTCGTCGAGCAGCGCAGCGAAGCTGGCGTCGTAGGCCGTCAGCATGGTGATCTTCTCGCCGGCCTGTTTCATTTCGCGCAGGCGCGAGAGGGTCATCGGGCGGCGCGGGCGTGCCTCGGATTTGTCGGCGTACATGGGCAGTCGTCCCCGGGTGTCTTGGCTTGGGCCACGGAAGGGAGTCGATTTTAGCGCACTGCCGCGAATGCCGGCCATGCTCGGGAGAGACCAGCGCAAAACCACCCAGGTTTTACTCGGAGCCCTATGGTAAGTGGTTGTTATGCCAGCGCAACAGGCAGCGGATTGAAGAAGTGCCTGCCCTGGCCGATGGTCTCGACCTGGGCCAGCAGGCGCTCGAAATCGTGGCCCCCGTCGGAAAGGTCGATCTCGGCGGCGTTGACGATCAGCAGCGGCGCCTCGTCGTAATGATAGAAGAGGCGGTTGTAGGCGTCGACCAATCGCGTCAGGTAACCGGAGTCGATCTGGCGTTCGATCGGGCGACCGCGCCTGGAGATGCGCTCGAGCAACACGCTGACCGGCGCCTGCAAAAAAATCACCAGGTCCGGGTTCGGTGCCTCGGGGCCAAGCCGGGTGTAGACCTCGTCGTAGAGCCGGTACTCGTCGTCGCCCAGGGTGACGCCGGCGAACAGACGCTCCTTGGCCAGCATGAAGTCGGCGACCAGGCCGCCGGTGAAAAGATCGGCCTGGCGCAACTCCTCGACCTGGCGCATCCGCTGGAACAGGAAGTGGAGTTGGGTTGGCAGCGCTCCGCCACGCGGATCCTGGTAGAAGCGCTCGAGGAACGGGTTCTCCTCGGCACGCTCAAGCAACAGTTCGCAACCGAAATGATCGGCGAGACGCCGTGCCAGCGTGGTCTTGCCGACCCCGATCGGCCCCTCGACGACGAGGTAGGGTGGTCCGTGGCCGGCCGGAGATGTCAGGTGTTTTGTTTCAGGTGTTGTTTCGGGCATCGGGCCAGCAACTCGTCGAGCCGGCCGAGACCCGGGATGGGCAGGTCGGACGGTGCGATTTCGGCCAGAGGATACAGGACGAAGTCGCGGCTCGACAGACCGGGATGCGGCAGCGTCAGCAAGGCACTGGCCAGCTGGAGATTTCCGTACAGCAGCAGGTCGAGATCGAGCGTCCGCTCGCCCAGGTGCCTGGTCTTTATCCGCCCATGCGCTCGCTCCAGTTCCTGCAACTGGCCGAGCAACTCGAGCGGCGCCAGGTCGGTGTCGAGCGCGGCGACCGCGTTGCAGAAGTCGGGCTGGTCCTCGGGTCCGAGCGGCGTACTGGCATAGCACGACGAGGCAGTAACAAGTTGGCAGGCGGGCAGCTGACCGAGTTCATCGACAGCCGTCAGTACCTGGGTGCGGGGATCGTCTAGATTGCTGCCGAGCCCAACGTAACAGCGGACCGGATGCGGGCCGGTCACGTCGGGTCTGGGCGCGGCGCCTCGGGATTGGCCTGGCGACCACCACGCCGGCCGCGACGACGGCGGCGCTTGCGCCCACCCTCGCCACCGCCCTCGCCCTCGCCACCGCCACCGCCCTTGCTTTCGCTGGCCATGCCGCTACGCCCGGTCTCATCACTCTCCTGGTAGCGGGTCCACCAGTCGGCCGCCTCCTCGCCCCCCTCACCGGACTCGCTGCGCAGCACGAGGAAATCGTAGGCGGCACGGAAACGCGGATGGTCGACGAGAGACTTGGCGCGCTTGCCACGATTTTCGAGGCGCGGTTGCAGGCTCCAGATCTCGCGCGCCTGGACACTGAAGCGGCGTGGGAAAGCGATGTGCCGTACCTGCTCGGTGATCACCTCGTCGGCGGCACGCTGGAGTGCTTCCATTTTCGGCATCTCGTTGGCCTGCAGCAGCGCGGCGCGCTCGCGCAGCGGCTCCCATAGCAGGGCCGCGAACAGGAAAGCCGGCGTGACCGGAAGGCCGGTGTTGACCCGCTCGTCGGTATTGCTCAGGGCGCGAGCGACGAAGGTCAGCGGGAACCCGCCCTCCTCGTGTTCGAGACTCTCCTCAGTCATCGGGAAGAGGGACTCGAACAGGCCGTAGTGGCGCAGCTGCTCGAAGGTCTCCAGAGCACAACCGCCGTGGAACAGCTTCAGTACCTCCTCGAACAGGCGCGCCGGCGGGATGTTGCCGAGCAGCGGTGCCAGTTCGAAAATCGGGGCCTCACTCTCCGGGTGGATGCGGAAACCGAGTTTGGCGGCGAAGCGCACCGCACGGAGCATCCGTACCGGATCCTCGCGGTAGCGCTGGGCCGGGTCGCCGATCAGTCGCAACATGCCGGCCTCGAGGTCGGCCAGGCCGGTAGAGTAGTCGACGACCGAGAAGTCCTCGATGTTGTAGTAGAGGGCGTTGACGGTGAAGTCGCGCCGCAGGGCATCCTCTTCAACGGTGCCGTAGACGTTGTCGTCGGCGATGGGGCCGACATCCTCGCCCTCGTTCTCGTCCTCGGTCGGAACCGAGGCCGTGACGGTACCGGCTCGGAAGGTCGCCACCTCGATGATCTCATCACGAAAACGTACGTGGGCCAGGCGGAAACGGCGGCCGATCAGCCGACAGTTGCGAAACAGCTCACGCACCTGGTCGGGGTGGGCGTCGGTGGCGACGTCAAAGTCCTTGGGCTCGCGCCCGAGCAACTGGTCGCGCACGCAGCCGCCAACGAGGTACGCCGCATAACCGGCATTCTTGAGCCGGTAGAGAACCTTGAGGGCGTTTTCGCTGACGTGAGCCCGGGTGAAGGCGTGTTCCGGGCGCGGTATGACGGTAGGTTGGACGGTAATG
>CAXMPC010000179.1:0-7474 GCA_964195335.1 uncultured Gammaproteobacteria bacterium
GGGTCGGGGGCGATGCCGGCACTGGCACGGCTGGCGGTGCGCCAGTCACGGCCGAAATGGGCCTGGCTGCAGGCCGCGACCAGCAGCGGCAGCACGAGCAGCAAGGTCAGCAGCAGGAGGGCGCGTTGGAGCCGTTTCACCAGGGTCCCGGGTTTGTCGTCGAGTAAGACGTACGCTATGGGACCGCGGAAGTGGACGGACGTTCAGGCGGGGATTGCGACCCGGCCCGGGCGATCGAACCGCACGGGCCGGGCGCGAAAGTTCACTTGTTGAGGATCTTCTTGCGTTCGCTCTCGTACTCTTTCTCGGTCATGGCGCCGGCCTCGTAGGCCTTCTTCAGGTCGAGCAGTTGCTGACCGGTGGTGGTGGTCTCGGCGCGGACCTCGGTCTTGGCGCCACCGCCACCGCAGCCGCCGAGAGTCAGGGTGACGGCTATGATCGCGGCCGTGGCCAGGGCCGTAAGTCCCATCGTCTTCATCTTCTTGTCTCCATGTGGGGCGTCATGATCTGGCCACAGTGACCATTCACGAAGTGAGTATACACGTCACGGTTTCAGGCCAGGCAGCCCGCTGTGGCCAGGCGCAGCGGGACACGTGGAGCGCGTGCGCCCAGCGCCTGGGCCAGCGGTTCGGCGAACCCGGCCGGGCCGGCGACGAACAGGGCGCAGTCGTCACCCGTCAGGTGCTCACCGACGAAGACGTCAGCGAAGTTGGTTAGCGCATCGCCGACCGGAGGATCGTCCGTGACCGTGTAGCTGAAGTCGTCGAAGGCATCGGTCCAGCTGCGGCACAGGTTGTCGAGGTAGAGGCCGTGCGGAGCCAATGGCATGCGTTCGAGGTGGAGTTGCGGTGCCAGTTCCAGCGCCTGCGCATGCTCGACCAGGCTGCGTATCGGTGCAAAGCCGGTGCCGACGGCAAGGAAGATCAGCGACCGGTCGGAGTCGCGGTCGAGGACGAAATCGCCGCGCGGCCCTTCGATGGTGACCGAGGTATGACGGCGCAATTCACCATTGAGCAGAGCCGCGGTCAGCGGGGCGTTGGCGAGTTGCGGCACGTGGAACTCCAGGCGCATCTCCTCGCACGGACAGCTGGCGATGGCGAGTTCGAGCGGTGGCAGACCGGCGGCAGAGAGTGTCGCCCGCTGTCCGGCGAGGAAGCGCAGTCGCTGGCTGCGTGGTGGACGCAGCGACACCGCAGCCAGTTCCTCCCCGAGTGGCTGCACCTCCAGCAACTGGGCCGTGATCCGTTGCTGAGGGATCTGCTTGACCGAATCGGCCTCTCCGGCCTCGATGACGATATCGCTCGCCGGCGCCACGGCACAGGCGAGGATGGCCCCGCCGATAAGATCAGCTTCGCCGAAAGTGAAGTCGTGGTGGCGGGTGCGACGCACCTCGCCAGTCAGCAGGCGGGCACGGCACTGGCCGCAGTTGCCGTTGCCGCAGCCGTAGTCGAGGGCGAGCCCGGCGCGCAGTGCGCCTTCGAGGAGGGTGTCATCGCCCTCGACGTCGAACTCGTGGCCTGAAGGTTCGATGCGCACCCGGTGCGTCATGAGGCGAGCGTAGCACCACGGCTGTGACCACGCGCTGGTCGCGGTGCCGCGCGCTGTCCATACTCTGGCGAGAATTCCACTCCCTGCAGGTGCACCGATGACAGCGCCCTTTGCCTGGCAGCCCGATGACCGTACCGTTGCCGAGGCGACCCTGACCGCCTTCATTACCCGGCATGGCCTGGCTGATTACGACGCCCTGCTGGAACGTTCGACGGCAGACCCTGAATGGTTCTGGAACGCCGTCATCGACACCTTCGGCATCGCCTTCACCACTCCCTACGACGAGGTCATGGACAGCACTGACGGTCTGCCTTGGACCCGCTGGTGCGTCGGCGGCGAGACCAACCTTGCCGCCAACTGCCTGGCCCCGGGTCGCTACGACGACAGCATGGAGGCCATCGTGTGGGAGAGCGAGGAGGGCGACGTGCGCCGCTGGAGCCGGGCCGAACTGCGGGCCGAGACGGCCCGGTTGGCCCACGTTCTCGGTCAGGAGGGCCTCGGTCCAGGGGACCCGATTGGTCTTTACCTGCCACTGCTGCCGGAGACCATGGCGGCCTTTTTCGCCATCGCGGCGATCGGTGGCATCGTCGTGCCCCTGTTCTCCGGTTTTGCCGCCGAGGCGGCGGCCGACCGATTGAACGATGCCGGTGCGGTGGCGCTGCTGACCGCCGAGTCGACCCGCCGGCGCGGTCGCCGGGTGGCGCTGAAACCGGTGGCCGACGCCATCGCCGAAAGGGTGCCGACACTGCGCCGGACGCTGGTGTTGCGCGACGACGATGGCGGTAGCGGCGACCCGGACGGCTGGGATCCCGGGCGCGACCGCGACTGGCGCGCACTCTGCGCCAGCGCACCGGATGCATGGGATCCCCTGGCGCTTCCTGCCGACACGCCGTTCATGCTGATCTATACCTCGGGCACGACCGGGAAGGCCAAGGGGACGGTGCACACCCACTGCGGTTTCCTGGCCAAGCTCGCCGCCGATTTCGGCCTGTCACTCGACTTTCACGCCGGTGACCGCTTCCTGTGGATGTCGGACATGGGCTGGGTCGTTGGCCCGATGCAGGCCGTGATCTCCACCTTTCTCGGCGGCACCCTGGTGCTGGCCGAGGGAACGCCCGACTGGCCTGATCCCGGGCGGTTTTGGCGGTTGGTCGAACGGCACGGGGTCAGCTACCTGGGTCTCGCGCCGACGGTCGCTCGGGCGCTGATGCGCCACGGCAGCGGACCGGTCGAGGCCGCTGATCTGACCAGCCTGCGTATCGTCGTCTCTTCGGGGGAGCCGTGGAATCCGGACTCCTGGCGCTGGTTTTTCGACCACGTCTGCGATGGTCGGGTGCCGATCCTTAACGTTAGCGGCGGGACCGAGATCGGCTGGGGCATCCTCACCGGCACCCCGCTGCACCCGCTGGAGCCGTGCGCCTTCGCCGGGCCGTGTCTCGGCATGGGGGCAGACATCGTCGACCAGGAAGGACGGCGCGTGGCGGACGGCGAGGTCGGTGAGCTGGTGCTGCGACTGCCGTCGATCGGTCTTACCCGGGGGCTCTGGCAGGACCCGGAACGCTACCTCGACAGCTACTGGCGGACGCTGCCGGATCTGTGGGTGCACGGCGACTGGGCCAGTCGCGACGCTGATGGCATGTGGTACATCCACGGTCGCTCCGACGACACCATTAAGCTCGCCGGCAAGCGCACCGGGCCGGCCGAGATCGAGTCGCGGCTGATGGCGACCGGGCGGGTCGCCGAGGCCGCCGCCTGCGGAATCGCCGACCCGGTCAAGGGGCAGGCCGTGGCGTTGGCGGTAGTCCCTTCGGCGGGAGAGTCGGCCGGGCCGGAGCTGGCGACGGCCCTGTCCGACGCCGTGGTCGACGGCCTCGGTGCACCGTTCCGCCCGGCCCGGGTGGTTTTTGTCGACGAGTTGCCGAAAACACGCAGTCAGAAAGTGATGCGCCGCGTGGTTCGTGCTGTGTTCGAGGGGCGCGATCCCGGCGATCTTGCGGCCCTGCTCAACCCGGATGCGGTCGAGATACTGAAGGCGCGAGTGGCCTCTGGCTAGTATCCGGGTCGCCGGGATCATGACCGGGTGCCGGGGTGGATTTTCCGGCAAGCCACGTGGAACCGGGCCGGTAGCCTTTATGTAATGGATCGCGGCCGTCAGCGGTCTACTGTGGTGAAGGCTGCATTTCCTCCTGACTAATCAGGGCCGCGACGCGGCCCTTTTTTTTGCTATGACACACCGGCGCTGGGTTGTGAGTTCGCCTTTCTCTTGCTATATGTCATTTCGTTTTGCAGACGGGAGGCGTTGATGGTTGCGCTCTCCAGCAGAGTCTTGAGTCAGGCGCAGACGCCGTTCCGGCGGTCGGTCCGCTGGCTGGTAGTTTGCCTGGCGTTCTGGCTGTCACTGCCGGTAAGCGCCGATTTTCTCGGTCACGGCGGCCCGGTACGTACCCTGGCACTGTCGCCCGACGGCAGCCGCCTGCTGAGTGGCGGCTTCGACTACACGGTGCGGCTCTGGGAGTTTGGTACCCAGACCGAGCTCGCGGTCCTTCAGGGACACGACGCCCCGGTCAACATCGTTGCCTTCCTGCCCGACGGCCGGCGTGCACTGACCGGAGGTGCCGACGGCAAGCTGATCCTCTGGGATCTCGAGCGGAAACAGCCACTGCGCGAGGTGGCAGCGCACACCAGCCAGGTCATCACGCTCGCCATTTCCAGCGACGGCAGCCTCCTGGCCACCGGCGGTTGGGACCGGACCCTCGCGCTCTGGTCGCTCGACGACCTCACCCTGAAGGCGCGCTGGCCGCAGCAGAGCAACGCCAACGCCCTGGTCTTCGGTGTCGACGATGCCCTCTTCAGCGGGCACCAGGACGGCCAGCTGCTACGCCGGGACAAGACCAATGGCTACGTCGATGCCGAGTTCATCGGTCACGGCCTGCCGGTCACCTGCCTGCTGGCCACCCGTGACGGCAAATCGCTGGTCAGCGCGGCGCTGGACGGCACCCTCTGGTTGTGGGACATCGGTCAGCAACGGGCGATTCGCCATTTCGTCGACCACGACGGTCCGGTTTACCGGCTGCAGTTGCTCGACGACGACACCACGCTGGTCAGCATCGGTCGCGACGGCCAGCTGCGCGAATGGGACGTGGCCAGCGGCAAAATACGCGGTGCCTTGCCGGTGCACGACGGCCCCGCCTGGTCGGTCGAGGTTACCCCGGACGGGCGCTTCGCCGTCACCGCCGGTTCCGACGGCTCGTTGCGGGTCTGGCACCGGGCGACCGGCGACCGCATCGGCATTCCGGTCGGGGATACGGGCCGTCCCGAGCCCTGGCTGGAGAGTGACGAGCCGGGACCGAAGATGTTCCGCAAGTGTGCCGCCTGCCACGCACTGAGTACCGACGAACCGTCCCGCTCCGGGCCGCACCTGGTCGGTCTGTTCGGGCGCAAGGCGGGCAGTGTCGACGGCTACCGCTACTCCTCGGCGCTGCAGCGATCTCGCCTGATATGGGATGACGAGACGCTGCGTGCGCTTTTTGCCGAGGGCCCCGATATCTACCTGCCCGGCACCAAGATGCCGGTGCAGAAGATCAAGGATCCAGAGCGGCTGTCGGCACTGATCGCCTACCTGCGCGTCCTCACCGAACCTGTTCGCGACTGACCGCTGCCAGGCCCCGGGAGGGGTTGTTCTGCCGTATGGTCGCGAATGGCCAGAACAGCTACCACCTGGTCTCTGGTGGAGGCGCGTGGCGGTTCAGGTGGCGTTCAGTCCCGGTCAGGTATTCCTGTGATCGTCACGACGACAACAGGAGAACCGGAGATGAGATCCCACCGCCTTCTAGCAATGACTGCACTGGCCGCCCTGTTCACCCTGCCAGCGACCGTATCGGCCGACCGGCGCGTCGATGCCGGACCCGGACTCGAGGTGCTGACCACGCCGGCGACGATCGCCCCGGCTACCTCCACCCGCAGCTGGCGGATCGAAACCCGTCGCACGCTCCGTGGCGGTCAGTGGCGTCGCCATGCTCCGATATGGATCGATCCGGAGAGGCATCACCGCGGTCGTGGCCAAGCCTACGGGTACGATCGTGGCTTGAAGCGCGGTCATGACCGGCGCCGGATCAGAACACGCCACCGGGCAGATGTGAAACGCTGGTTCCAGCCCGTAAAACGTCACCCCTTCCGCTATCGCGACCATCCTGATTTTGCCCCGCACCGTTGGTGGTAGCCGTGGCGGGACTGCGATGCTCGTCAAGTCGGATGGAAGGACTGCACGGGAGCCCAGGGTGACGGCACCTGTGGACGAAGGAGCAAAAAAAACCCGCCAGAGGCGGGTGAGGGGTCCACATGATCGAAGAGGAGTGGGCTTCTGCTATCGGTTCCGTCCTGGATGGCCGCCTGGTTCCTGGAAGATGGGTCAGGAGAACCAGGTTAATGGCCGAGCCCGAGGGCGTCCCTTGGGCATTAGGTTAGGGATGAGGGCGTTGTTCTGCTACGGGCAGAAGCGGAAGTTGCTGTAGGCACGGCCTGAAGAGCTTGTAATCCTGGGCTTACACAGAGCTGGTATTTCGCTTTCCTTCCCGCCCGGCATCCGTGGACCCGATCTGCTAATCTCCGAGCCGATGCCCGCCACGCCACGTAACCACTTTCGAAGTCCCTTATGGCCGACATCCGCCCACTTCTCGAACTGATGGCGCTGCTGCGTCATCCTGAACGCGGTTGCCCCTGGGACCGCGAACAGACCTTCGCCACCATCGCGCCCTACACCCTCGAAGAGGCCTACGAAGTTGCCGACGCCGTGGCGCGAGACGACCCGGAGGCGCTGCGCGACGAGTTGGGCGACCTGCTGTTCCAGGTGGTGTTTCACGCCCGCATGGCCGAGGAGGAGGGGCGCTTCGACTTCGCCGACGTCATCGCCGGCCTCCTCGAAAAGATGATCCGGCGTCATCCGCACGTCTTCGGCAAAGAGACGGTCTCCGATGCCGAGGAGCAGACCCGGGCCTGGGAGCAGCACAAGGCCGCTGAGCGGCGGGCACGCGATCCGTCGGCGGCGAGCGCTCTCGATGGCGTTGCCCTCGGGCTGCCGGCCCTGCTGCGGGCCGAGAAGCTGCAGCGGCGCGCGGCGCGGGTCGGCTTCGACTGGCGTGAGATCGAACCGGTGTTGGCCAAGATCGACGAGGAGCTGGCCGAGGTGCGTGTCGAACTCGAGCAGGACGCGCCGCACGAACGCGTGGCGGCCGAGATCGGCGACCTGCTCTTTGCCACCGTCAATCTCGCACGCCATGCCGGAGTCGATGCCGAGGCGGCGCTGCGTGGTACCAACGACCGTTTCAGTCGCCGATTCCGCAAAGTCGAATCCGCATTCGCAAGCCGGGGTGAGGAGATGCGCGAGGCCACCCTCGAAGAACTCGACGCGGAATGGGACCGGGCCAAGCGCGAAGAGTGACGTGCCCCGCTACCTGCATGCCTCGTTGGCGGAGCACTGGCGTGGCGGACAAAATTTCATACAGTTAAACCTTAGCAGTCTCTGATTAAGTCTGGATGAAGTAGATTGCGCCCAGAATGTTCAGATATGAGGCGCAAAGCGCAGGTAATAGCGCGCTATTGTGAAGCTTGGCAACATTAAAGCTGGACATTCTGGGCGCCAGATACGAGTTCATGACTTGATCAGAGGTTCCCTTATGCGGTCGATCCCGGATACGCGGACCATGGAGCCCACCAGATGAGCGATGACCTGCGCCAGCGCGCACTCGAGTACCACCGCGAGCCGCTGGCCGGCAAGATTGAGGTCGCCCCGGCGGTGGCGCGCGCGGCCATGCTCAGTGGTGTCGCCTCCCTACCGATCGGGGACTTCGACGCCTACCGCCGCCGGCTCAAGACCTTCGTCTACAAGTCGGGCCAGGTGATGCGGCCGATGTTCGAGCAGGCCAAGGCC
>CAXMPC010000180.1:0-2021 GCA_964195335.1 uncultured Gammaproteobacteria bacterium
CACCGTGGCCACCCGCGTCGGCGGGGCCGTCACCGAGATGGCCGTCCTGGTCGGCGACCACGTCGATGCCGGCCAGGTACTGGCACTGCTCGACCAGGCGACTTTGCAGGTACACCGCGACCTGGCTACGGGCCGCCTGGCACAGGCCCGCGCTGCCCTGGACACACGCAAGGAGGAAGTGGCGCTTGCCATGCAGGAGCTGCGCCGGCTGGAGAAACTGCGCCCGTCTGCCGCCACCAGCGAAGCCGTTTTCGAGGACGCCCAGCGCCGTGCCGCCGTCTCCCGCTCGCGCGTCGCTGAAGGCGAGGCGGCGCTGGTCACCGCGCGCGCCGACCTGACTCTGGCTGAGCTCAATCTCGACTACGCCAGCATCCGCGCCCCCTACCCCGGCGTGGTCACCACGCGTCTGACCGAGGTTGGCTCTTACGTCCAGTCGGGTCAGGCGGTGGTACGAATGCAATCCGACATCGCCCTGGAGGTCGAAGCCGAGGTGCCGTTCCGGCGCCTGCACGGTCTCGCCCCGGGCACCGAGGTTGGCGTCGCGCTCGACGACGGCACCAGCCACCATGCCCGGGTACGTGCGGTACTCCCTGAGGAGAATCTACTGACGCGCACCCGGCTGGTGCGCTTCATCCCCGAGTTCGGCAGCACGGTCATCCCCCTGGCGGCTGGCCAGACCGTCACCCTCCGCGTACCTGCCGGGAAACAACGCGAGGTGCTGTCGGTGCACAAGGACGCGGTGATCAAGCAGGGTCCTGGCAACCTGGTCTTCCTGGTAATCGACGGCCGGGCCCAGCCCCGACCGGTACAGCTCGGTGAGGCCGTCGGCAACCGCTTCGAAGTGCTCGACGGGCTTGTCGAGGGTGACCAGGTGGTCACCCGCGGCAACGAGCGCTTGCGCCCGAATGATCCGGTCCAGGTCGCCGCCGGCCAATGAGCCTGATCCGCACCGCCATCGAGAGGCCGATCGCCGTCATTGCGGCGGTGTTGATGACCGTGCTCTTCGGCCTGGTCGCCCTGCAGACCATCCCGATCCAGCTCGCCCCCGACGTCAACCGGCCGACGATTACAGTCACTACTCACTGGGGTGGCGCCTCACCGGTCGAAGTCGAACGCGAGATCCTCAATCGCCAGGAAGAGCAGATGGCCGGCCTCGCAGGGCTGGCAGATGTGACCGGCAGTGCCGAACAGGGCCGGTCACGGATGACCCTCGAGTTCGAGGTCGGCACCAACATGGACAAGTCGTTGCTGCTGGTGGCCAACCGGCTCGACCGGGTGACCGGCTACCCGGACGAGGCCGATCAGCCGACCCTGGATACCGCCGGCAGCGACGACAGCCCGATCGCCTGGTTCTACCTGTCGCGCGCCGAAGGCAACACGCGCGAGGTGCACGAGTACGGTGACTTCCTCGACGACGTGATCAAGGACCGTATCGAGCGTGTCCCCGGCGTCAGCCGGGTGAACGTCTTCGGCGGCAGCGAGCGCGAAATCCAGGTCCGTTTCGACCCCGAGCTGCTGTCACGCTACCGGCTTACCGTCAGTAGCGTGGTACGTACGCTGCGAGAAGCCAACATCGCCATCTCCTCCGGCTACGTCGACGAGGGCAAGCGTCGCTACACGGTACGCACCGAGGGTGAGCTCAACACCGGTGAGGCCATCCGCGCCGTGGTGCTGCGCTCGGTTTTCGATCCGGAGAGCGGGCGTATCGGCCGCGTCACCCTGAGCGACATTGCCACGGTAGAAATCGGCTACAAGGAGCCGAGCGCCCGCATTCGCATGCTCGCCGTGTCCGGGCTGGCCTTCAACGCCGTGCGTGAGACCGGCGCCAACGTCATCGAGACCATGCGCGGCATTCGTGCCGCACTCGATGAGCTCAACGCCCACCAGCTGCCGACCGTCGGCCTGGAACTGCGCCAGGTCTACGACGAAACCGTCTATATCGAATCTGCAATCGACCTGGTACGACAGAACATCTGGGTCGGTGGCTCGCTCGCCGCCATCGTGCTGATGCTGTTCCTGCG
>CAXMPC010000181.1:0-4426 GCA_964195335.1 uncultured Gammaproteobacteria bacterium
TGAAGGCGATCCAGGCGGTCGAAGGCGCCGCGCTCGGCCGTGCCGCCCACCCGCGCTCGGGCGACCTGTCGTTTCCCTCCTTCCGCAAGGAGGGCTGCACCCAGTGCAAACGCTGCACCGTCGAGTGCCCGTTCGGTGCCATCGACGAGGACGAAAAGAGCTACCCGCTATTCAACTCCAGCCGCTGCCGACGCTGCGGCACCTGCATGGGCGCCTGCCCGGTGCGCGTGATCTCGTTCGAGAACTACTCGGTCGAGACCGTCGGCCAGCAGCTCAAGATCGTCGAGATTCCTGACGAGTTCGAGGAGAAGCCACGGGTGCTGATCCTGGCCTGCGAGAACGATGCCTACCCGGCGCTCGACATGGCTGGTATGACCGGGCAGCACTACAGCCCCTACGTGCGCATCATCCCGGTCCGCTGCCTCGGTTCGGTCAACCTGATCTGGGTCACCGACGCACTGAACAACGGCTATGACGGCGTGCTGCTGATGGGCTGCAAGAAGGGCGACAACTACCAGTGTCACTTCGTCAAGGGCTCCGAGTTGGCTCACGAGCGCATCAGCAAGGTCGACGAGACGCTGAAGACCCTGTCGCTGGAACCCGAGCGGGTCATGACCCACGAGGTCGCGATCACCGACATCAAGCGCATCCCCGAGATCATCAACGACTACATGAAGACCATCGAAAAGATCGGTCTCAGCCCCTTCAAGTTTTAGGCCCTGAGGAGCCCGAAGATGAGCGACCTGAACGCGGCCAATGTGACCATGTACCGCGACGACTTCCTGAAAGAGGTCGAGGCCAACGTCGAGGAGGGTGACTGGGTCAAGATGTGCATGCAGTGCGGCGTCTGCTCGGGCTCGTGCCCGCTTGGGCCGCACTGGGAGCACCCGCCCCAGGAGCTGTTTATGATGATCCGCGCCAACAAGCGCGAAGAAGTGCTCTCGTCGGCGTCGATGTGGTACTGCACCTCCTGTTACAACTGCATGGTGCGCTGCCCGCGCGAGGTGCCGATCACCCACATCATGCATGGCCTGGCCCACTACGCAGAGCGCCTCGGCCTGGCACCGAAAGAACTGCCGACACGCAAGTTCTCGAAGATCTTCTGGAACAACCTGTCGTCGTCCGGGCACGCCAACGAGACCTCGCTGGCCGCCAGGCTCTACTTCATGAACGGTTTCGGTGCAGGGATCAAAAAGGCGCTGGAGATGGCCCCGGTGGGGCTGGCGATGTTCAAGGCGAAACGGTTGAATCCGTTCGGACTGTTCGTGCACAAGGGGATCAAGGACAAGAAAGGGCTGGATGCCATCCTTGCCAAGGCCCGCGAGATCGAACTCGCCAAGGCCGAGAAATACACGGCCTGAGGGCCGCTGGAGATCGATTACGATGGCAAAGAAACAGTACTCATACTACCCCGGATGCTCGTCGGTGAAGCTTGGCTCCGCCGCCAACATGGACGTTTCGGTCAAATCCATGTGCGACGTGCTCGACATCCAGCTCAACGAGATCAGCGACTGGAACTGCTGCTCGGCGTCGATCGGTTACGGCGACGGCGGCGAGCTGCCACGCATGGCGCTGTCGGCGCGCAACCTGGCGCTGTCGGCGCAGGAGAATCCCGGCCAGGACATGGTCGCGACCTGTGCCGCCTGCTGGCTCGCCACCCGCGAGACCAAGGACCGGCTCGAGCAGGATCGCGAAATGATGGACGACATGAAGCAGGCGCTGTCCGCCGGCGGGCTGCAGCTCGAGGAGGCACCCGAGGCGCGCCACATGTGCGAAGTGATCGTCGAGGATTTCGGCTTCGACGCGCTCGCCGAAAAAGTGGTCCGGCCGCTGGAAGGGCTCAAGGTCGCCGGCTATGTCGGCTGCCAGACCAACCGCCCATTCGGCATCGACGGCGAGTCGTTCGAAAACCCGGTCTACCTCGACAAGATGATCGAGAGCTGCGGTGCCGACGCCATCGCCCACTACGACCAGAAGGTGTCGTGCTGCGGTGGCGCGCTGATGTTCTCGGAGCCGGAAAAGTGCCAGCCGCTGGTCAAGGACATCGTCGAGGCAGCCTACGACAACGGCGCCGACATGATCGCAACCCCGTGCCCGGTCTGCCAGATGAACGTCGAGGTCTACCAGGGGCAGATCAACAAGAAGTTCGGCACCAAGTTCAACATCCCGGTGGTTTACTACTCACAGCTGCTGTCGGTCGCGTTCGGCAAGAACAGCAAACAGTCAGGTCTCGATGGCCAGGTGATCAAGGCACCGCAGCTGGAGAAGATTGCCGGGAAGTAGACGGCCTTTGCGCTGGCCAGAAGAAAGCCCTCCGCGAGGAGGGCTTTTTCATTTCCGCAGGCCTCACCTGTCGGGCTGAAGCCCGACCTGCAGGAAGCTCAATCGAAGGCGACTTTGTAGGTCGGGCTTCAGCCCGACATCAGCCGAGCCTGCCTAAAGCGTAACCACCTGGTCCGACAGTGCCTTGTAGAGGTTCGTTTCGATAGGGTCAAACTCGATTGGTCATTCAAGCTAATTCAATCGGGTCTGACCCCATGGATTTCGTAGTGGCCGTTGTGAAAGGCCCTCTCTGTGACTTCGTAAACGTTCCTCGAGGGTGGGTGTAATCGATCAAGATCAGGATGCGGTCGTGACGATCCTCGTGGTCAAAGAACTTCGCATCGGTTGCGCTTACGCCTGCCCAAGGTGGTCAATGGCCATGTTTTCAGAAATAGTGTCGTGCGGAATGAGTCTGTAATTCCATGGTTTGCCGCCGTATTTGGCGGTGTGTTCGGAGGCGTTTTTGCACCATTTATCGGCGGCATCTTTTTTCGTCTGCACGATAGGGGCGCCGATCTCTGAGCGCCGCTTGGGTTCCAGCATGTAGATCGCATCCGCTGTCTCGGCTACGAAGTCGGGTTGATATTCGGGTTGTGGTGTGGCCGGATCGGGCCATGCTGAAGGCCGTTGCGGGCCTGGCCTGACCGGGGTGCATGTTCAGGCAGTTCGATGGGCAGGGCCTCGTCTTCGACCAGGTGCCTCTGCGTCATCAACAGGACCGGCAAGGTGCAATGCCTGCCGGACAGGCAATCACACCCTGGGCTATCGAAAAGTCATATGCAGTATGCAAATAGCATATTGCCTCTGTACGCACTTCCACTGTATGCTATATGCGTACAGCATACAGTGAAGCGGAATACCGATGGCTTCAGTCGCGATGAAACGGGCGAGCAACCGCCAGTGGGTGCTCAAGCCGCAGGACTTGGCCGTGGCGCTGAAGCTGGTGGCCCTGGACCGTCAGTGGTTGCCCTATGCCGCGCTAGGAGAGGTGATGAGGCTGTCGCGCTTCGAGGCGCATGCCGCGGTGCAGCGGCTGATGGCGGCCCGGCTGGTGGTGGTGATCGAGGGCGAGCCGCGACCGGTGCGCGCGGCATTGCGGTCGTTCCTGGTGTATGGCGCCCCGTACGTCTACCCGGCCGTGCGCGGCGAAATCACCATCGGTTTCCCGACCGCCCACGGAGTGGCGCCGCTCAAGGAATTGCTCATGGCCTCGGCCGAACCGCCGCCAGTCTGGCCCCATCCGGAGGGCATCGCGCGCGGGCCGGGGCTGTTGCCGCTGTATGCCAGCCTGCCCCTCGCGGCACGCGACGATCCGGTGCTCTACGAGCTGTTGGCGCTGTTTGACGCGCTGCGTTCCGGGCAGTCCCGAGAGCGGGAGATCTCCCGCAATATGCTGGAGGAACGTTTGCAATGAGTGGGCAGCCGGTCCTGGACGATCCCAACCTGGCGATCTTGACCCTGATCGCCGAGGCGCTCGGAAAACTCCGCGAGTCACTGGTCTTCGTCGGAGGTTGCGCGACGGGGTTGCTGGTGACCGCGCCGCGCGCCCAGGCGATTCGCGCGACCACGGACGTGGACGTGGTGGCGCACGCGGTTTCCGCCTCCGACTACCACGCGCTGGAGAGAGCGGTCGCGGAGCGTGGATTCAGGCACGACCTCTCGCCCGAGGCACCGATCTGCAGGTGGGTCCTGGACGGCGCGGCACTGGACCTAATGCCCAGCCAGCCGGGGATTCTCGGGTTTCACAACCGCTGGTACCCGCAGGCCGTAGCGACAGCGATAAGGAAGTCATTGCCGAACGGCCTGGAGATTCGCCTGATCGCGGCGCCGGTTTTCGTGGCGACGAAGTTCGAGGCCTTTCACGGACGTGGCAAAAGTGATTACCTCGCCGGTCATGACCTCGAAGACATCGTTACCGTGATCGACGGACGACCTGAACTGGCCGGCGAACTCGCCGAGACCGACGGCGATCTTCGCAACTACGTCGTTGCCGAATGCCGGTCGCTGGTTGAAAACCAGGAATTCCTGACGGCGCTACCGGGGCACCTTTCGGGTGATGCCGCCAGCCAGGCCCGGCTTCCGGAACTGATCCGCCGTATACAAG
>CAXMPC010000182.1:0-12756 GCA_964195335.1 uncultured Gammaproteobacteria bacterium
CCGCGCGTGCTCGCGTGGGGCCACCTCGTAACGCTCGGTCAATGTATCTCCATCAAGCAGCGCCGCCGAGCACGCCTCGGTGGCGGTATCGATGGCCAGCAGCCGGGTCATGCCGTCTCCCCGTTGGCGGCCAGAGTCCCGGGAACATCGGCGAAGAAATCGACCGCCTTCTCTGCATCGCGCGTCACCGGCATCGGCGGCAAGCTACCGAGAAAACGCCGGCCGTAGCTCTTGGAGAATAGGCGCGGGTCGCAGATCGTCAGCACGCCGTGATCGTCGACGTCGCGGATCAGCCGCCCCACTCCCTGCTTCAGCGCGATGACGGCGTTCGGCAAATGATGCTCCATGAAGGGGTTGCCGCCGGCCGCGCGCAGGGCGTCGCTGCGCGCCTGCAGTACCGGGTCGTCAGGCGCCGCGAACGGCAGCTTGTCGATGATCACGCAAGAGAGCGCCTCGCCGCGCACATCGACCCCCTCCCAGAAGCTGCTGGTGCCGAGCAGGACGGCATTGCCGAGGGTACGGAATCGTTCCAGCAGTTCTGCCCGTGGCGCATCGCCCTGCACCAGCAACGGGTAGTCGAGATCACCATCGAGCCGTTCCGCCGCATCACGTAACGCACGGTGGCTGGTGAAGAGCAGGAAGCAACGTCCCCCGCTCGCCTCGATCAGCGGTCGCGCCACCGCCAGCACCTGCTCGCCGTATTCGGGGTCGCGCGGTTCCGGCATCCCCCGGGGCACGTAGAGCAGCGCCTGGCGACCGAAGTCGAACGGGCTTTCCCAGTGGTGCGTCGCCGCGTCGTCGAGACCGAGGCGCTCGGTGTAATGGCTGAACGAATCCCCCACGGCCAGAGTCGCCGAGGTGAATACCCAGGCCCCGGGGTAGCGCGCCATCTGCTGCTGCAGCGGTTCGGCGATATCGAGCGGGGTACGATTGAGCACGAAACCACGATTGTAGGTCTGCACCCAGCGCACCGCACCGTCGATCTCCTCGCCAAGCTGTTCGAGCAGGCCGACGCAGTCGGTCGCACGTCGGGCACACGACTCCAACCCCTTGCCGCGGTCGGCCTCCGCCACCAGGGCGGCGCCCAAGGCCGCGATGGCATCGTGCAGGGCCGTCAGAGCGTCGGTTGCGGTGGCGCGGCCGAGCAGTGTCGACCATGCCGCGCGCCGTTCGCCCTTGCCCAGCGCCAGGCGCAGGTCGGCGACCCCCTTCTCCAGCCCGGCGGCATGGTCGCGCAGGGCGGTCGAGTCGGGAGCCTCGGTCAGCTGCGCGGCGACCGTGTCGCGTGCCAGGCCGAGCAGCTGGTAGGCCGACAGGGTGTCACCGAAGAAACGGCCGGCGATCTCCGGCACCTGGTGGGCCTCGTCGATGATCCACGCCTCGGCGTCGGGCAGCAGTTCGCCGAAGCCGCTGTCGCGCAACGCCATGTCGGCAAACAGCAGGTGATGGTTGACCACCAACAGATCGACCGCCTGGGCATTGCGTCGGGCGCGAACCAGGAAGCAGTCGGCATAGTCCGGGCACTCCTGACCCAGGCAGTTGTCGGTGTTCGAGGTGACCAGCGGCCAGATGCGCGACTCCTCGGGGATACCGGTCAGCTCGGCGATGTCGCCAGAGCGGGTGCGTCCGGTCCAGTCACGGATGGCCGTCGCCTCGGCTGCCTGCTCACGCGAGCGGAAACGGCCGGCGGCGAGATGCTGCTGCAACCGATAGCGGCAGAGGTAGTTGGCCCGCCCCTTGAGCAGCGCCGCGCGCACCGGGACGTCGAGCGCCTGGCGCACCAGCGGCAGGTCGCGGTGAAAGAGCTGGTCCTGCAGGTGGCGCGTGCCGGTCGAGACGACGACCTTCTTGCCGGAGAGCAGGGCCGGAACCAGGTAAGCGAAGGTCTTGCCGGTGCCGGTGCCGGCTTCGGTCACCAGGACGCCGCCGGCCTCCAGCGCCTCGGCCACTTCCGTGGCCATCTCCTGCTGCTGGCGTCGCGGGGCAAAACCTTCGAGCAGGCGAGAGAACGGCCCGTCCGCGCCGAGCAAGTCGGCAGGCTGCGCCTCGATCACCGGTCAGCCTCGTACTTTGCGGCTCGCGATTCGGCCTCGCGGGCGCCCGCGGCGTTGCCTGACTGACGCCGTGCTTCGGCAATGATGCGCCAGTTGCGCATGCGCAAGGGTGCGCTGTCACCGGCCACGCTGTTGGACTTGGCGGCGAACTGCTCGGCAAGTTGTGGCCGTCGCTGGTCGAGACGCACGGCGGCGAGGTGCTGCCACAGGTAGGGGTTCGCCGGCTCGATGCGTAGCGCCCGCTCCAGCCCGGCGGCCGCCTGCTCGTGCTGACCGGCGGCCCAGCGCTTGCGCACATCACGCAGGATGTCATCGACCGCCGCCGTACTGGTGACCGGCGTCACCAGCGCCAGCGGTGGCACGGCGGCCGGCTGGGGTGTGACCTCAGGTGCGCTCGGCAACGGTCGTGGTTCGGCCGACGTCGACGTCGTTCCGGAAGGCAGTGGTTGCGGCACGCCGGTCACCGACTCGGGTGCCGGCAAGGCGGTAACGGAGACATCACTTTCCGGTCGTGACGAGGTCACAGGCGCGGACGGCGGGCTTACCACCGGTGGCAGACCCGGATCGACAGTACGTGACTCGACCGGCGCCAACCGGGTCGACGGCCCGGCGCAACCGGCCAGCAGCAGGGCGGTCAGCAGTGCGGCGGTGCGGTTGAGGTTAGTGATCATCCAGGAATCCCTTGATCCAGTCGGTCAGCGAGTCACCACCTTCGGCACGGCTGCCGCAAGGGCTCGCCTCGAGAGGCAACGCCGAGACCAGCACAGGCAGCTGCACGGCGCCGGGACAGCCCACGGCACTACGCCGCGGCGGGTCGAACTCCAACCATGCCATGATCGTTCCCTCGGGTGGCACCGGTACCAACGGCATTGTCTCCAGGCCGCCGACGATCCGCCCCCACAGTCGCAACGCCCCGGTCGCCCCGGTCAGGCCGGTCGGTTCGTTGTCGTCACGACCGATCCAGGCGACGGCGACGTGTTCGCCACTGTAACCGGCAAACCAGCTGTCGCGCAGGTCGTCGGTGGTGCCGGTCTTGCCGGCCACCCCGAGCGCCGCCACCGGCGTCGCCAGGGAACGGGCCGTGCCGCTGCGAACCACCTCCTGCAGCGCGTAGGTGAGCTGGTAGATCACGGTCGGATCGACCCGCTGCTCCACGGTCAACGGGTAGCGCTGCAGCTGGGCACCATCGGCGGCGACAACTTCACGGATCGCCTTCAGCGGGGTGAAGAAACCGTTGCCGGCGAGGGTCTGGTAGAGCTGAGCCACCTCGAGTGGTGACATCTCGACCGCCCCGAGCAGCAGTGACGGGTAGGCCCGTACCGGGCGGCGCATCCCAAGTCTCTCCAGCGCTTCGACGGTGCGTGGCAGGCCAATCTCCATGCCCAGACGGGCGGTGGCGAGATTGTAGGAGCGCGCCAGTGCCTGGTAGAGCGGCACGTGGCCGTGGACCTTACGATCGTAGTTGTTCGGTTCCCACAGGCTGCCGTCGTCCAGGGTAAGCGAGAACGGGGCGTCCTCGATCGGCGTTGCCAGGGTGTAGCCCCGCTCCAGCGCGGCAAGGTAGACCGCCGGCTTGACCAGCGAACCGATCGGGCGCACCGCATCCAGGGCGCGGTTGAAACCAGCGTAGCGCGCCTGCCGGTCGCCGGTCACCGCCAGTATCTCTCCGTCCTCGCTGCGACTGACGATCACGGCCGACTGCAGTTTGCCGGACGGCAGCTTACGCGCCTTTTCCAGCACCGAAAGTTCGCGCGCCACCGCCGTCTCGACGTCGGCCTGGATCAGGGGATCGAGGGTGGTGAAGATGCGCAGCCCCTCGCTGCGCAGGTCCTCGTCACGGTAGTCGCGGCGCAGCTGGCGGCGGACCAGGTCGAAAAAGGCTGGGTAGCGCACCGCCGAGGTTCCGCGTTTTTTGCTGACGCTGAGTGGCGCCCGTTGCGCCGCCGCCGTGGTCCTGGCGTCGACCAGGCCACGCTCCTCCATGGTGCCGATGATGCGGTCGCGGCGTTTGCGTGCACGTTCCGGATTGCGCCGCGGGTCGTAGTAGGAAGCGCCGCGCAGCAGGGTCACCAGCAAGGCCGCCTTGGGCAGGTCGACCTGGGCCAGCGGTACGCCGAAGTAGTCGAGACTGGCACGACCGAACCCGTGAATCGCCCGTGGCCCATCCTGACCGAGGTAGACCTCGTTGAGGTAGGCCTCGAGGATTTCCGATTTGGTGTAACGCCGCTCCAGCAGCAGCGCCATCAGCGCCTCATTGATCTTGCGCCAGAGGCTGCGCTCCGGTGTCAGAAAGAAATTCTTGACCAGCTGCTGGGTCAGGGTGCTGCCACCCTGGCTGACACGACCGCTGCGCAGGTTGGCCCACATCGCGCGGGCGATCGAGGTCGGATCGACGCCGCGATGGCCGTAGAAATGGCGATCCTCGATAGTCAGCAACGTCTCGATCAGGATCGGCGGCACCTCCTCGAGCCGCACCAGCACGCGGTCCTCGTTGTGTGCCGGGTAGATGCCACCGATCTCGAATGGTTCGAGACGCATCAACGGCAGAGACCCACCACCTGTGGCGGCGAGCGAGGCGATCCTGCCACCGGAAAAGCGCACCACGGCCGCCTGGGCCCCCTGCTCGTCATCGGCGAACAGGAATCCCCTGGTGCGCAGCGTCACGGCGTCACCGGAACGCGCGTAACTGCCTGGGGCCTGCGCCTTACGCACCTTGGTGTAGCGCAGCAGTTGCAACTCCTTCTCCAACTGCGCCGGGCTCAACGGCAATCCCGGGAAGAGTTCCAGCGGCCGGGCGAAGACCCGCGCCGGTACCGCCCAGCGCTTGCCCTCGAACTGGGTTCGCACTTCGCGATCGAGGTAGAACAGGTAGCCGACCAGCAGCGGCGCGCTGACCAGCGCGGCCCAGAAAAACAGCGTGAACAGGCGCCAGAGCAGCCGGCGCGGTCGCCGTTCAGGTGGCTTGCGGCGGCGCCGTGTCCGTTTCTTGGGAGGCATCTGGAGGAGCGTTGTCGGAGGTGATGAAAGCAGTATTCATTCTACCATCCAGCCGACCACAGCCGCGCATTCTTGCGACACCAGCGCACTCTGCTAGGCTGTCGACCTCCCCCGCATGGAGGCCGGAGGCCGATGACCCAGCCGAGGCTGATCGAGGCACTGCAGGATGCCAGCCGCTTCGACCACCCCGTCGACCGTTTCGAACTGCATGAGACCCACATCTCGTGGGTGCTTCTGACCGGTCCGTTCGCCTACAAGATCAAGAAGCCGGTCGACCTCGGTTTTCTCGACTTCTCCACGCTGGAAGCGCGCAAGCACTACTGCGAGGAGGAACTGCGACTGAACCGGCGTCTGGCACCTCAGCTCTACCGTGACGTCATCGCCATTACCGGTTCACTCGACAACCCGCAGCTGGGCGGCACCGGCCCGGCGTTCGAGTACGCCGTGCGCATGGTCGAGTTCCCGCAGGCGGCACTGCTCGATCGGGTCCAGGCGGCCGCCGGACTGACTCCGACGCATGCCGATGCCATGGCGCGTATGGTCGCCGAGTTCCATACGGGAGCCGTCGTCGCCAGTCCCGATCAACCACACGGCGAGCCCGATCTCGTCTTCCAGCCGGTACGCGAAAACTTCGTCCAGATCGACCCGCTGCTGGAGGCTCCTGCCGAGCGCGCCCGGCTCGAGCGTCTGCGCGACTGGAGCATCAACCGCTACCGCGAGTTGCACGACACACTGGTACGACGCAAGACCACGGGCCACGTTCGTGAATGCCACGGCGACCTGCACCTGGGTAACATGCTGCTCGAAGGTGACCGGGTGTTCGCCTTCGACTGCCTGGAGTTCAGCCCGGCCTTGCGCTGGATCGACGTTCAAAGCGATCTCGCCTTTCTGCTGATGGATCTCGTCGAACACGACGCCGACGCCCTCGCGCGGCGACTCCTCGACGGCTACCTGGCACAGACCGGCGACTACGAGGGCCTGGTGCTGCAGCCCTTCTACCAGGTCCACCGGGCACTGGTGCGGGCCAAGGTGGCTGCGATCCGTCTCGGCCAGGCCGGCGGCGACGGCCGCGAATTGCACGACTACCTGGCACTCGCCGACCGGTTACGGAAACCACGCCAACCGTTCCTGCTGATCACCCACGGACTGTCCGGCTGCGGCAAGAGTTTCATAAGCCAGGCGCTGGTCGAACGGCTCGGCGCGATCCGGTTGCGTTCCGACGTCGAGCGCAAGCGGCTCCATGGCCGTACCACCGACAGCACGACCCCTGAAGCGGACAAGGCAGTCGTCTACGGCCGTGAGGCCAGTGCCAGGACCTACGACCGGTTGGCCGAACTGGCCCATACCGTACTCGCTTCCGATACCCCGGTGATCGTGGATGCCACCTTCCTGCAGCAGGATCAGCGCCGCCGGTTCGAAACCCTGGCGAACGAGCTGCGTGTGCCCTTCGCCATTCTCGACATCCAGGCGCCAGACGAACTGCTTGCCGAGCGCGTGGCGCATCGCGCCACCGACGGACTTGACCCGTCCGAGGCCGACGCCGATGTCGTGAAAAGGCAACGCGCCGCGTGTGAAGCCCTGGACGATGCAGAGTCCGGTCGCTCGATCCCGGTCGACGGGGCCGAGCCCGATCTCGATCGCCTCACCGAACAGTTGGCCGATATCGGTGCTTCTTAGGATTCAGGATCTCATATGTTGAGTTAGACTTGACCCTCTGCCTGGCCACGCCGACATCGTCCCTTACATGCGACACCCGACTCTGCCATGCCATTGACCGACCGCCTTTTCAACCTGCTGCTGGTGAAACGCGACGAGGTCGGTCCCCTGCTGCTGCTCGGCGCCAACCTGTTCCTCGCCACCCTGGCGCTGATCGTCTCGCAGATCGTTGCCGAAACCCTGTTCCTGTCGGCCTACGGTGGTGACGTGCTGGTCTACATCTACATGATCAACGGCGTCGGTGCTGTCATCGCCGGCGCCGCCTACGGTCGCGCCCAGGGCAAGGTGCGCGCCGGGGTGTTCGAAATGGTCATGGTGATGATCTTCGCCATGCTGTTCGTGATGTTCTGGCTAGGGATCGACTCGGCGCCATCGTGGATGCTGATCGTGCTGATGGTCTTCGCCGAAATCTTCGGAACCCTGATCATCCTGCAGGCCTGGAATACCAACGGCGCCCTGCTGACCACGCGCTCGGCGAAGCGGCTAATGCCCCTGATCAGCGGCTTCGGCACCGTCGCCGGAATCCTGTCGGGGCTGATCGTCGGCATGCTTGCCGGTCCGCTGGGCACAACCAACCTGATCGGCGTGGTCGTCCTGGCCCTGATGCTCATGGCGGGGCTCAGCTACCCGCTGGCGAAACGTCTTTGTGTCAGCGTGGAGCGGATCGCGCCCAAGCCAAAGCTGGCACAGGGAGCGAAGCGGTTGACCGCTGGCACCGTCGCCGTCCTGGGTAATCGCCACGTCCAGGTGATCCTGGCAATGACCGCGGTAGCGACGCTGACCAGCATGCTGGTCGACTACCAGTTCAAGGTCTTCAGCCAGGCCCACTTCACTGTCGACGGCGAGCTGGCCAAGGACCGTCTGAGCAGCTTCTACGGCCATCTCCAGGTAATCGTTTCGGTGCTCGCGCTGGCCCTCCAGTTCGGCATGGCCTCACGCGTCCTCGAACGCTTCGGTATCGCCATGACCATGGCCCTGCTCCCGGCCGTGATCCTTACCGGCGCCTTCGGCATCGTCCTCGGCATCGGCAGCTACTTCGCCGCGGCGACGCTGTCGCGCTCCGGAGACAAGATCCTCAAGTTCAGCCTCTACGGATCAACCAACCAGATGCTGTTCATGGCCCTGCCTGACCACCTGCAGAAAACCGCGCGCACGCTCAGCAGTGCCATCGTCCGCCCGGCGACGTTCATCCTTGCCGGCGTGTTGCTGATCTTCGTGACCCAGGGCGCGGGCATGAACGACGCCGCCGTGGGCTGGCTGACCGGCGCCATGGCGCTGATCTGGATCATCCTCTCGGTGACCGCGGAACGACGCTACCTGATGTCGCTGCTCAACATGCTGGCGCACAACCGGATGAAGTTCCACACCGACAAGATCGAAATCACCGACCGCGATGCCATCGACCAGGTCCGCTCGCTGTTCAGCGCAGAGGACCCCGGCCGAATCACCGACGGGCTCCTGATTGCCCGCAGGGTCAAGGGAGTGGACCTGATCCCCGACGTGCTGCAGCTGACCCATCATGACAGCCACCTAGTACGTGCTGCCGCAGCGTCTTTTCTAGGTGAGATGGGCGACGACAAGGTGCTTCCCCGGCTTCAGGAGCTAGTCGACGATAGTGACCCCGGCGTCCGTGCCAAGGCGGCCCAGGGATATTTTCTGCTGAGCAACCCTGAAAATCTCGATTTTGTGCGCCCCTACCTCGACAGTCCAGACCTGCCGGTGAGCACCGTGGCCCTGTCGTTCTTTCTTGCCAGTGAGCGTGACGATGAACGGCGGCTTGGTGATGACACGCTGACGAAGCTGGCCACATCCGACGACCCCGAAGAGCGGCTGGCCGCCCTCGATGCGGTCATGAACCAGAAGGCGCAGACCTGTACAACCACCGTGCTGGCGGCACTTGATGATCCTGTTCCCGAAGTCGCCTGCCGGGCCGCACTCGCCGCCTCCGCGGTTAACTGCCCCGGTGTATGGAATGCACTTTTGCAGCACCTCAAGGAAGACCGGCTGCTTACGATGGAACTTGCTGCGCTCAGCACAGCCGACGACGGTGTGGTGCCGCAACTCCGGGAACTTCTCAATGACACGTCGTTACCGATCCGGGTACGTCGCCAGAGCGCCCAGATCCTCGGTCGTATCGGTGGCGATGCCGCTCTCGAGGCACTGCTTGGCCGACTCCATCGTCCACTCCTGACGGTGCCTCTCGATGCAGCCCGAGCAGCGTCACGCATTGTCCGAGCCCAAGGCAAATCGCTGCCGCGTCAGCAGATCGCGGGCGCGCTCGACCTGCTCTACAACGACGCCTACCAGATCACCGCCGCCCTGGCCGACTTCGATGACAGTCCACTGCGTGACCACGTCGGTCTCGCCGCCCTGGTCCTCCGTCGCCGCCTGCGTCGTGTGCTCGAAACGCTGTTTGCTGTCCTCGGACTGACCTACCCGGCCGATGTCATCGATCTTGCCGCGACCTCTCTGCAGAGCCACGACAAGAAACAGCTGGGAACCGCCATCGAGGTGATCAACCAGGCGCTCGAGCGCGAGGATCGAGGTCGCGTCATCCCGCTTATCGAAGCCGAGAGCCCCGCTGCCTCGCTCGAAGCCGTTGGCAAGCGGGTCGACTTCACGCGCCGTGACGCCGAGCAGCGCATCGAACGCTGGCTGCGCCATGCCGACCCGTGGCGATCGACCGCCGCGCTATGGACCGCTGCCGACGCCAACCTGCAACAGCTCCGCGAGAAGGTGCGTGGCCACCTCGAGTCTGATCATGTTGTCGTCAGGGAGACCGCTGCCCTGGCCACCTGGAATATCGAGGAGCCAGAGGCACGCCGCATCCTCCTCGAGCCGCTGCTCAATGATCCGGTCGAGTCGATCCGGAAACTGGTAACCGACCTGTTCAACAACACCCCGGACCGCAACGCCGTGAGGCCAGTATGATCCCTACCGTCGAACGCATCCTGTTCCTGCACAAGATCCCGCTCTTCGAGACCTTCTCCGTCGATGAACTGTGGCAGGTGGCCCAGGCGCTTGACGAGATGTCGTACGAGCCTGGCGAAACACTGTTCGAGGAGGGCAAGCCGGCACATGCCCTCTACCTGATCGTCAACGGAGAGGTCACGGGCAGCATCTCCGGTAAGGAATTCGCGAAATTTGGCAAAGAATCCGTTCTCGGCGATATAGCTGTCCTCGACGCGATGCCATACGCCATCACCCTCACGGCCGTCACCGAGACGGTGGCCATCAAGATCGAACGCGAAAAGCTGGACGACATCCTCGATGCCAATCCCGGTGCGGCTCGCGGCATCATCCGCATTCTCTGCAGAAAAGTGCGCTACCTCGCCGAGCAGGCGCTGGGTGACGCCCAAAATAATTCACCCAGCGGTACCGACATGGATCTCCCGCAACTCAAACTCTAGGCCCCGAAGCATGAAAGCAATGCATATGCGTATACATCGCGCGCTCCCCATACTTACACTGCTCATTTTGTTCACGGGATGCGCCGTCAACCCGCATGAGCGGCACCCGACTCCGCTCGCCGATGATGCCCGGCTGCAGGCGCTGGTCGAAGGTGTCCAGCTGAACGACACACTGAACCCAAAACTTTGGCAAGGTGACAAGCTTGACCCGGCGGTACACGAGCGACTGCTGGCAATGGCCGACCTGTTCATCAGGGACGTCGGTTTCGACGGCGTCGAGGTGAAAGCGATCACCTTTGCCGGCAGCAATGTCGGCTACCTCTACCATGACCTGTCCGACGTCGATGTCCACATCTTGGTTGACGGCAGCCCGATCACCAGTGACCTGAAGCTGCTGTTCCGGCTGTTCAATTCCGAGTCTGATGACTGGAACGGGGATTTCGATTTCCGCATGCTCGGCTACGGTGTCGAGCTGTTCATGCTCGACCACCGCTCGCCGGAAGGTTCGGCCGGCGTCTACTCACTGAACGAGGACCGCTGGATCCGTAAGCCGGAGAAACCGACCAACTACGTCGATTCCGCCGTGGTGCTGGCTGACGTAATCCGTTTTGCATATCAGTTTGAGGTGTTGCGCGGAAAACTGGCCGCGGCACCGGACACTTTCGATTGCCACGAGTTCAAGAGCTACCGCCGGATGCTCAAGGACTACCGAGCCAAACAGGGCTTCCAGGTCAGTGGCGAATACTCGGTAGGTAACCTCGGCTACAAGGCGCTGCGCAATGGCGGCTACCTCGATGCCGCCAAGTCTGAGCAGGCGCGCTGCCTGGCACAGAAGTACAACCTCGACTAGGCGTTGCCGGACCGCACCGGCAACCAGCTGTCTAAGTCCTGCAGGTCGGACTGAAGCCCGGCAATTGACAGGCTTCGTTCCACCTGGCTCTTGTGGGTCGGGCTTCGGCCCGACGCGGCGCCCTGGATCAGGCGTGTTGTCGGACTGAAGCCCGACCCACAAAACGCACTCCAGAAGGTCATCACCATGATGACAACCCATGTCGGGTTGAAGCGCGACCTGGAGGATGAAAGGCCGAGGCAGCGTCCTCAGGGCGCTCCGCGAAAACCGGTTGCTAGGCTGCGCTCGAAGGCGATGATCCCCCGCTCGAGCCTGACCTGCAGGCGCAGTTTCAGATCACCGTCGAGCAGCTCCTGTCCCTCCGCCGACGGGGTCCAGTCAGCCTTGCGCACATCACCGAACGGTTCGCGCAGGCGTTCGTAGTCTCGATTGATATAGAGCCCCTCTCCCGGCATGAAGGCGTACTCAAGGCTGTTGCGGGCCAGTTCGAGCAGTTCATCATAGCCAAGGTCGTAGCGAGACGCGGCGATCACGAACTCCATGGTCAGGTTGCTGCGACTGATCGCCTCGTCGTCGGTGTTGATGCTGACCGGGACACCGGCACGGCGATAAAGCATGAACGGGTGGGCATCGCCCTTGACGCCGAGAATGCCTTCGTTGCTCGACAGGCAGATCTCGACCAGCACCCCCCGCTCGCGCATGGTGGCAAGGGTGCCGACGACATCATCCTCCCAGGCGACCGAGATACCGTGCCCAACACGTCGCGCCTGACCCTGGGTGACCGTGCGGCTGATGCGATCGCGCATCGGTTCGACCGGCGACTCCCGGAGCACCAGTTCGCCGGCATGCAGGGTGATCGGCGGTCGGCCCATCTTCTGCGACAGAAAGTCGAGGATGCGCATCTGATCGGCGAAGTACTCGCGTGATCGCGTGGCGTCCTCGGGTTGCACCATGTTCAGCGTAACCACCCGCGGCTCGTCGCGGATCGCCATCATCGCGGCGACGGCATCGACAAAAAATCGCTCCAGGGGCAGCTTGCGTAGCAATTGTGGCATGTAGCGAACGACCACGTCGGGGTCGTCGCCGAGGAGGGTTAACTCGTGCTGTTCGCGCAGGATGCGGTCGGCCTCGCGTTCCAAGGCGTCTAGGTAGTCGACCGTCGCGGCGGCATGCGCCGGGTCGGTCGTGACCGGACGCACCTGGGCCCAGGCACCGTCGAGGTCACCCGGGTGGAACTCGGTCAGGGCAGCCCCGACCGCCTTGCGAACCGACTTCGGGTACGGCGAGGTCATCAGTTCCAGGTAGCTGACATTCTGCCAGGCGTTGCGCGCCACCACCTCGGCGAGCATCTCGGCCTTGCCGCGATCACCCGAGCGCAGGTAGTCGAAGGTGGCAAAAAAGTGATCGTGACCGTTCATGCTCGCCGGGTACCAGCCGCGCATGCTGGAGGCGTCGTAGTAGGCCGCGAGTTCTGAACTGTTTCGAATCAGCTTCTCGGCTGTGATCACGCCATCACTTCCGGCCGGGCGATCTGTGAATTCGTGCTTGGCGGTATCGTAGTTCAGCCCCTGCTCGATGGCGCTGGTGACGACGTACTCGCCGTAGCTGGCGCCGCTGAGGTGGTTGTGCAGGTCGGCGCCCTTGGGCATCCGCCGCAAGAAGGTGATCAGTTCCGGCTGGGAGCGCTTGGCCAGCTCAAGGCGGGCCGCCGGATCGCCGACGTTCTCGG
>CAXMPC010000183.1:0-14001 GCA_964195335.1 uncultured Gammaproteobacteria bacterium
TCTCCACCAGCGCTCGCCCAACCAGGCTGAAGCGTCGTTGGTCAGGAGCATCTGCCTGAGGCCGGCGTCCCGGATCTGCTCGATAAGATCCCAGGTGGCAGTCCGTTTTATCTTGGTGAAGTCAAGGTCGGTATACGGATCGAGAGTGATCGATTCCCGCTCCAGCGCGGCCACCAGCCGTCTGACGTATTCAGGTTCGTTGATCTCGCCGCGATCCATCGCAGCGTAATCGGCATCGTATGCCGGTCCGGTCGGGCCGGTGAGAAGTCGCTCGAGCGGCCAGCCTCGATCGCTGCCGTAATCGACCAGCAGTTCGGTGAAGAACGGGTACATCACACCACCCATGTCCCAGATGACAGCGCTGGGGATGTTCGTCAGGCCGGGCCGGCGGTCATCAGGCACGATGGATTCCGTGTTTCTTCATACGTGCCTCGAGAGTCGTCGGCTTCAAATCGAGGATTTCGGCAGCGCCTCCCTTGCCACTGACACGCCAGGAGGTTTTCTCCAGTGTCCGGCAGATATGCTCCCGCTCCAGTTCCCGAAGGGATGCAGAGACATTATGTGATTCAGCTTCCGGAATCTTTGCGAACCAGTCACCGAATTCGAGCTGGTCACCACTGCAGATGATCATTGCACGCTCGATAATATTCTGCAGTTCGCGAATGTTCCCGGGCCAGTGATACGCCGACAGGGCGTTCATATCCTTCTGAGAGATGGATTGAACGGTCTTGCCCAGTTCAGTTCCATACTTGTCGACGAAGTGGTGCACCAGCAGGGCGATGTCTTCCTGGCGATCGCGCAGAGCCGGCATCAGGATTGGAAAGACGTTGAGCCGATAGTAGAGATCTTCGCGGAAATCGCCTTTCAACATCAGTTCTTCAAGATCGTGATTGGTTGCCGCAACCACCCTTACGTCGACCTTAATGGTCTCGGAACCACCGATTCTCTCGAATTCGCTCTCCTGCAGAACGCGCAGCAGCTTGGCCTGGAGGTCGATCGGCAAGTCGCCAATTTCATCGAGAAACAGGGTGCCGCCACTGGCCAGTTCAAACCTGCCTGGCTTGCGTGATACGGCACCGGTAAAGGCACCTTTCTCGTGGCCGAAAAGCTCGCTTTCTATCAGGTTCGATGGCAGGGCAGCGCAGTTGACCTTGACCAGTTGCCGGTCCCTGCGCGTGCTCAGCTCATGGATAGCCCTGAGGATCAGCTCCTTGCCGGTACCGGTTTCGCCGACGACCAGCACGGTGGCGTCGGTCGGCGCCACCTGCTCTACCTGGGCCATCACGTTCTTGAATGCTCGGCTTTGACCCACCATGCCGGCGATATCCCGTTCCTGGCGGATCTCCTCTTTCAGGAAGTAGTTCTCCTTCTGGAGCTGATCCTTGAGTGTCTTGAGTTCAGACAGCGCCTGCTGCAAAGCCCTTTCTGTGCTCTTGATCTCGGTGATGTCGCGAGCTTCCGGGACCAGGTATTCGATCTCGCCAGTGTCACTCCTGAGCGGGTTCAGTGAGAAGTCGAACTGCCGCATGTTGCCTTCGGCGTCGGGATGATCCACTTCGAATCTTACGAACTCACCCGCGGCGGCCTGTTCGATCGCCGCGCGTAACCGGACCTGTAATTCGCTGGAGTGCGCCCACCAGGGGGCCTCCCAGAAATATTTGTCGAGCACTTCATCCTCTGTCGCACCAATCAGCTTCAGAGCCGTTTCATTGCTCATCAGCACGCGTCCGTCGGTATCGAGCAGACCGGTCAGCTGGAAATGGTGGTTGAAGATCGCAACGAGTGTGTCCGGGCTGTTCCGGATCAGCCTCAGAGTCTGTTCGGTTGTCATGACGCCCTCCGGTACCAATGCCTATCTGGCGATGCAACTCTCAGGACGACAAGGCTGGGGCCGTAAGCGTCGCTTCGGATGGACCGGCGTAGACGATGCTCCAGGTAGCCGGTCATTCGTGGTCTTTAAGCCTTCAGTCTCCATGGTCGGCATCGGCTGCCAGGATCTTCCCTCCCCAGCGTTGTGCCGTAGCGATGATCTCGTCCTCATCGAGCGTGGTCAGCCGTCGCTCACGAAGCAGGTGCTGGCCGGCGACCCAAACGTCGCTGACCCGGCCGCGGTCGAGGGCGTAGACGATCTGCGACAGTGGATGATAGAGCGGTTCGGTTTCGATGCCGTCGAGCCTGACAGCCACCAGGTCGGCGGCCTTGCCGGGACGCAGTGAGCCGATGTCGTCGTCCCAGCCAAGGGCACGGGCGCCGTCGAGGGTCGCCATCTCCAGGGCGCGGGCGGCCGGCAAGGCGCTGGCGTCGCCGGCCACGGCCTTGGCCAGCAGGGCTGCGCTGCGTAACTCGCCGAACATGTCGAGATCGTTGTTGCTGGCGGCGCCGTCGGTGCCGAGTGCAACCGTGACCCCGGCCGCCTGCAGCCGGGCAACCGGGCAGAAACCGCTGGCCAGTTTCAGGTTCGATTCCGGGCAGTGCACTATACGGACACCGGCGTCGGCGACCGCGGTGATCTCGTCGTCTTCGAGCTGGGTCATGTGCACAGCGAGCAGGGACGGTGACAACAGGCCGAGTCGCGCCAGCCGCGCCAACGGCCGTTCGCCATGTTTCTCGAGTGCCTCGGCCACCTCGTGCGCGGTTTCGTGGACGTGCATGTGGATCGGGATGTCGAGCTCATCGGCCAGCACCCTGATCCGCTCCAGCGGCTCGTCGGACACGGTGTAGGGGGCGTGCGGGGCAAAGGCGGTGCGCACCAGGGCGTCGTGACGGAATTCGTCATGCACCGCGAGCCCCTTGTCGAGGTATTCGTCGGCGTCGGTGGCCCAGACGGTGGGGAAGTCGATGGCGATCAGCCCGACCACCGAACGGATACCTGCGGCCGATGCGGTCCTGGCGGCGACATCCGGGAAGAAGTACATGTCGTTGAAGCACGTGGTGCCGCTACGCAGCATCTCGGCGACCGCGTGGCGGGTGCCGTCGCGCACGAATTCCTCGCTGACCCAGCGCCCCTCCGCCGGCCAGATATGCTCCTGCAGCCAGCGCATCAGCGGCAGATCGTCGGCCAGGCCGCGGAGCAGAGTCATCGCGGCATGGGTGTGGGCGTTGACCAGTCCCGGCAGCAAGGCGTGATGACCGAGATCGACCGTGGTGTGCGGCTGGTAGCGCGCCTGTGCCTGGTCACGCGGCAGCAGGGCGATGATGCGCCCGTCGGCGATGGCGACGGCATGGTCTTCGAGAATGGCATCGCGCGGTTCGACCGGCACGATCCAGCGGGCGCAGAGCAGGGAGTCGATCGGTTGCATCCGGGGGCATCCTGGCCAGGGCGAGCCGATTGTTGCACGCGACCGGCAGTGCGACCACCTGAACCGGTATCCGCACTACCAGGGAATGCGCAGCCCGACGATCACCCCGTCCTGTTTGTTGTCCTCATTCTTGGGCACCTTGACCCAGTAACCGGCTTTTTGCGCCACGAAGCCGTGCGGCTCCGGTTGTCGCTCGAGGGTGCTGCAGCTGGCGACCAGCGAGACCAGCAGCAGCGCGAACCAGACGCGTCCGGCAAGTCTTCGTACATCTCTACGCATGGAAGTCGTCCCCCTGTAGTTTCCGGGTAAGGAACCAGGAATTCACGATAGAGGGTTGATAACGCGTCAGCTTGACTGGATATGCCAAACAACCGACCTTGCCCGCCAGGCCGCTGCAACGGGTGCGGGCAGCCGCTAAACTGCGCCCTCCGCGATACCACCGAGCCCGGAAACGAGCCATGACCACCACGACCCCTGAACCCATCCGTCCGATCATCTGGCGCGACGACAGGCTCTGGCTGCTCGACCAGCGGGCGTTACCGGAACACGAGACCTACCTGGACTACGAAGATCCCGCTGCGGTTGCGTCGGCGATCCGTGACATGGTGGTGCGTGGGGCCCCGGCGATCGGCGTCACCGCGGCCTACGCCTGCGTCCTCGCGGCGCGGCGGCGCTATGCCGACGATCCCGAGAACTGGCGAAAAGGCTTCGACACCGACCTCGCGACCCTCGGTGAGGCACGGCCGACGGCCATCAACCTGCGCTGGGCCATCGAGCGCATGCAGGGGGTCGCCAGCGGATCCGGCGATCCGGAACCGGCCCTGCTCGCCGAGGCCCGCGCCATGGAGGAGGAGGATGTCGCCGCCAACCGGGTCATGGGGCGCCTCGGCGCCGCGCTGCTCGACGACGGCGCCGTGCTGACCCACTGCAATGCCGGTGCCCTGGCCACCGCTGGATTCGGCACCGCACTGGGTGTGATCCGCCAGGGCCATGCCGACGGCTCTATCGACCATGTCTACGCTGATGAAACCCGCCCCTGGCTGCAGGGCGCGCGGCTTACGGCCTGGGAGTTGGCCCACGACGGTATCCCGGCGACCCTGTTGTGCGACGGAGCTGCAGCGGCGTTGATGCGCGAGGGGCGGGTGAAATGGGTCATCGTCGGAGCCGACCGCGTGGCCGCCAACGGCGATGCCGCCAACAAGATCGGCACCTACGGCCTGGCAGTGCTGGCACGTCACCATGGCGTCCGCTTCATGGTCGTCGCCCCGACCAGCACCATCGACCGTGCCGCCAGCGACGGCACGGCGATCCCGATCGAGCAGCGCCCCGCGGACGAGGTTCTCGGCTGCTCCGGGCGGCAGGTGGCCGCGGCAGGGGTCGGTGCCTGGAATCCGGCTTTCGACGTCACCCCGGCGGAACTGATCGATGCCCTGGTGACCGAGCGTGGTGTGGTTGCCCCGCCCAGTCGCGAGGGGATCGCGGCACTGTTCGGACAGGCGGGCTGAAAAACCGGCCATTTAGTGCCTGCCGGAAACAAAAACCGCCTTCATAAAACCCCGATCGGCCTCTCAGACGCTTTCTGCGGCCGTCAGAGGCCCGATCTGATGATGCGCTTGGGCACTATGGTGGTGTAGAATAAGCGGCTTATCAGAGCCGTTATTGCACCGCGCCATAAGGCGCCACGGGGAGCCCGCCCGCGATGGCAGAATTCGCCAAGGAAGTCCTTCCGGTCAACCTCGAAGACGAGATGGAGCAGTCCTACCTGGACTACGCCATGAGCGTCATCATCGGCCGCGCGCTACCGGATGCCCGTGACGGCCTCAAGCCGGTCCATCGCCGCGTGCTCTACGCCATGAGCGTGCTCGGCAACGACTGGAACAAGGCCTACAAGAAATCGGCCCGCGTCGTCGGCGACGTCATCGGTAAGTACCATCCGCACGGTGACTCGGCGGTCTACGACACCATCGTGCGCATGGCACAGCCATTCTCGCTGCGCTACCTGCTGGTCGACGGCCAGGGCAACTTCGGCTCGGTCGACGGCGACTCCCCGGCGGCGATGCGCTACACCGAGGTGCGCATGACGCGGCTCGCCCACGAGCTGCTGGCCGACCTCGACAAGGAGACCGTCAACTTCGTCGCCAACTACGACGAGTCGGAACGCGAGCCGACGGTCTTCCCGACCCGGGTGCCGAACCTGCTGATCAACGGCTCGGCCGGCATCGCCGTCGGCATGGCGACCAACATCCCGCCGCACAACCTCGGCGAAGTGGTCGCGGCCTGCCTGGCGCTGATCGACGATCCGGCCATCGACATCGACGGCCTGATGGAGCACATACCCGGGCCCGACTTCCCGACCGCCGGCATCATCAACGGCGCCAGCGGCATCGACGAGGCCTACCGCACCGGGCGCGGGCGCATCTACATGCGTGCCCGCCACCTGTTCGAGACCGCGCGCAGCGGCCGCGAGTCGATCGTCTTCACCGAGTTGCCGTACCAGGTCAACAAGGCCCGTTTGATCGAGAAAATCGCCGAACTGGTCAAGGAGAAGAAGCTCGAGGGCATCGCCGAGCTGCGTGACGAATCGGACAAGGACGGCCTGCGCATGGTCGTCGAGCTGCGCCGCGGCGAAGTGGCCGAGGTGGTGCTGAACAACCTGTTCCAGCACACCCAGTTGCAGAACGTGTTCGGCATCAACATGGTCGCGCTGCGTGACGGTCAGCCGCAGCTGCTCGACCTCAAGCAACTGCTCGAAGCCTTCATCCAGCACCGCCGCGAGGTGGTGACCCGGCGTACGGTTTTCGACCTGCGCAAGGCGCGCGAAAGGGCCCATCTCCTCGAGGGTCTCGCCGTCGCGCTGGCCAACATCGACGAAGTGATCACGCTGATCAAGGCCTCGCCGAGTCCGGCCGAGGCCAAACAGGGCCTGGTGGCCCGCGCCTGGGCGCCGGGCGTTGTCACCGACCTGCTCGAACGTGCCGGCGACGGCCAGACCCGGCCCGACGGCCTGCCCGAGGCATGCGGTCTGCGTGACGGTGGCTATTGGCTCTCCGAACAGCAGGCCCAGGCCATTCTCGATCTGCGCCTGCACCGCCTGACCGGGCTGGAGAAGGACAAGATCGTCAACGAGTACCGCGAGATCGTGGCCCGTATCAACGAGCTCGGCCTGATCCTGGCCAGCCCGAAGCGCCTGATGGAAGTGATCCACGCCGAGCTGGTGGAGATCAATGAGCGCTATGCCGACCCGCGCCGCACCGAGATCATCGCCGACCACGTTGGCCTCAGCCTCGAGGACCTGATCACCGAGCAGGACATGGTGGTCACCCTGTCACACGCCGGATACGCCAAGATCCAGTCGCTCGACGACTACCGGGCACAGCGCCGTGGCGGCAAGGGCAAGTCGGCGACCAAGATGAAGGATGAGGACTTCATCGACCGCCTGTTCATCGCCAACACCCACGACACCATCCTCTGCTTCTCCAGCCTCGGCCGGGTCTACTGGCTCAAGGTTTACGAGCTGCCGCAGGCGAGCCGTACCGCGCGCGGCAAGCCGATCATCAACCTGCTCGAGCTGGCCGAGGGTGAGCGCATCAGCACCATTCTGCCGGTACGCGACTTCGGTGAAGAACGCTACGTGCTGTTGGCGACGCTTCGCGGCACGGTCAAGAAGACCCCGCTGGCCGATTACTCGCGCCCGCGGCGCAACGGCATCATCGCCGTCGACCTGGTCGAAGGCGACGGCCTGGTCAACGCCGCCCTGACCGACGGCAGCCAGGAGGTGATGTTGCTATCCAGCTCTGGCAAGGCAATCCGCTTCGCCGAGTCCGAGGTGCGCAGCATGGGCCGATCGGCCCGTGGCGTGCGCGGCATCCGCCTCGGCAAGGGACACGAGGTGATCGCCCTGATCGTGCTCGAGGAGGGCGCCATCCTGACCGCAACCGCCAACGGCTTCGGCAAGCGCACCCCGGTCGACGATTACCCGCGCCAGGGCCGTGGTGGCCAGGGGGTGATCTCCATCCGCACCTCGGAACGCAATGGCGCCGTGGTCGGCGCGACCCAGGTCGATGACAGCGACGAGGTGATGCTGATCAGTGACGTCGGCACCCTGGTGCGCACCCCGGTAGCCGACATCAGCGTCACCGGCCGTAACACCCAGGGCGTGACGCTGATCAGCATGGACGACAAGCAGCGCCTGGTCGGCGTCGAAAAGATCGTCCAGCTCGATGGTGACGACGACGATGAAGCGCCGTCGGACTCGCCCGACGCCTCCGCGGACTGACCCGCCCCAGAATTCACCTGCAACCTTTTCCGGAGGATCCGATGTCACGAATCTTCAACTTCAGCGCCGGCCCAGCCGCGCTACCGAGCGAGGTCCTCGAACAGGCGCGCGACGAGCTGCTCGAATGGCACGGCAGCGGCATGTCGGTAATGGAGATGAGCCACCGCGGCAAGGCGTTCCTCAGCATCGCCGAACAGGCCGAGGCCGACCTGCGCGAACTCCTCGCCGTACCCGACAACTACAAGGTGCTGTTCCTGCAAGGTGGCGCCACCGCTCAGTTCAGCGCCGTGCCGCTGAACTTGCTGGGCGATGGCGAACGCGCCGACTACATCAACACCGGCGCCTGGTCGAAAAAAGCGATCGCCGAGGCGAAACGCTTCTGCACGGTCAACGTTGCCGGCAGCAGTGAAGCCGAGAATTTCATGTCGGTGCCGATGCAGGATGCGCTTGAGCTCGACCCGAATGCCGCCTACGTCCACTACACGCCCAACGAGACCATCGGCGGGGTCGAATTCCCGTACCTGCCCGATACCGGCAACGTGCCGTTGGTCGCCGACATGTCCTCGACCATCCTGTCGCGTCCGATCGACGTCAGCCGCTTCGGCGTGATTTACGCCGGCGCGCAAAAGAACATCGGTCCGGCCGGGCTGACCGTGGTCATAGTGCGCGAGGACCTGGTCGGCCACGCCATGCCGCAGACGCCGGCGGGGCTCGACTACAAGACCGCGGCCGACAACGGCTCGATGTACAACACCCCGCCGACCTACGGCTGGTACTTCGCCGGCCTGGTGTTCCAGTGGCTCAAGCGCCTCGGTGGCCTGACCGGAATGGCCGAGATCAACCAGCGCAAGGCCGGCCGGCTCTACGCCGCCATCGACGGCTCCGACCTCTACTCCAACCCGGTCAACCCGGCCTGTCGTTCGTGGATGAACGTGCCGTTCGTGCTCAATGATTCGTCCCTCGACGCCCGCTTCCTCGAGGAGGCCAAGGCCCACGGGCTGGAGACGCTCAAGGGTCACCGCTCGGTCGGCGGCATGCGCGCGAGCATCTACAACGCCATGCCGGAAGCCGGCATCACGGCACTGATCGAGTTCATGTCCGATTTCGAAAAGCGCTGCGGCTGAAGCCAGGAAAGGGCCTACCGATGTTCAAGATACTCACGCTCAACAATATTTCGCTCAGCGGCCTGGAACGGCTGCCGCGCGACAGCTACGAGATCGCTTCCGAGATCACCCACCCGGACGCGATCCTGGTGCGCTCGTTCAAGATGCATGACATGGAGGTGCCGCCGACGCTGAAAGCTATCGGTCGTGCCGGCGCCGGGACCAACAACATCCCGGTCGATGACATGAGCAAACGCGGCATCCCGGTATTCAATGCGCCGGGCGCCAACGCCAACGCGGTCAAGGAACTGGTCCTGGCCGGCATGCTGGTGGCCAGCCGTAACCTGTGCCCGGCCTGGGCCTTCGCCCGCGGCCTCGAGGGCGAGGACGCCGAGATCAACAAGGCGGTCGAAGCGGGCAAGAAGAACTTTGCCGGCTTCGAACTCCCGGGACGCACCCTCGGCGTCATCGGCCTGGGCGCCATCGGCGTGCAGGTGGCCAACGCCGCGATGGCGCTGGGCATGCGCGTGGTCGGCTTCGACCCGCAAATCACCGTGCGCCGGGCATGGGAGCTGTCGGCAAGTGTCGAACAGGCCGACAGCGTCGATTCCCTGCTGGCGAAGTCCGATTTCGTCACCTGCCACGTCCCGCTGGTCGATGCCACGCGCAACCTGATCAATGCTGACCGCCTGCGCCTGGTGCGTGAAGGATCGGTGCTGTTGAACTTCGCCCGTTCCGGCATCATCGACGATGCCGCCGCGGTCGCCGCGCTCGATTCGGGGCAACTTTATGCCTACATATGCGACTTTCCGAGCAACCTGCTCAAGAGTCATCCGCGGGTGGTCACGCTGCCGCATCTCGGCGCCTCGACTCGTGAAGCAGAAGAAAACTGCGCCATCATGGTCGCTGACCAGGTTCGTGACTATCTCGAGGAAGGGAATGTGCGCAACTCGGTCAACTTTCCGGAGGTGATCATGCCGCGCAACGGCGGTCACCGCATGACCGTGGTGAACGCCAACGTGCCGAACATGCTCGGCCAGATCTCCACTGACCTGGCCAAGGCTGAACTCAACATCGTCGACATGCTCAACAAGTCGCGCGGTGATCTCGCCTACACTGTCGTTGACGTGGACAATCCCATCCCGCAGAAGGTGATCGACGAGATCGCCTCCATCGACGGCGTGCTCGCGGTACGCACGATCTGAACCGAAGCGGGCAGGGGACGGGGAGCCGATGAGCGAAGAGTTCCAGCAGCGCCTGGCTGCTATCCGTGAGCAGATCGACAGCGTCGACGACGAAATCCTGGCGCTGATCAATCGGCGTGCCGCCTGTGCCCAGGAGGTCGCCCAGATCAAGCGCGACACCGATGGCCAGACCCACTTCTACCGGCCCGAGCGCGAGGCCCAGGTGTTACGGCGCGTGCTGGCCAACTCCAAGGGCCCGTTGCACAGCGAAGAGATGGCGCGCCTGTTCCGCGAGATCATGTCGGCCTGCCTGGCGCTCGAGGACCCGCTGACCATCGCTTTTCTCGGCCCCGAGGGGACCTTCACCCAGGCCGCGGCGCTGAAGCACTTCGGTCACTCGGTCAATACCCTGGCCTTGCCGGCGATCGACGAGGTGTTCCGCGAAGTCGAGGCCGGCGGCGCCCACTACGGTGTGGTGCCGGTCGAAAACTCGACCGAGGGGGTGATCAACCACACCCTGGACATGTTCCTGCAATCCCCACTGAAGATCAGCGGTGAGGTGGAAATCCGCATCCACCAGCACCTGATCGGCCAGCCGGAGACCGACCTGGAGCGCATCGAACAGGTCTTTTCCCACCAGCAGTCGCTGGCCCAGTGCCGTGAGTGGCTTGACGCCAATCTGCCGCACGCCGAGCGGGTGGCGATCAACAGCAATGCCGAGGCGGCACGTCTGGCGCGCGAGACCGAGGGCGCGGTGGCCATCGCCGGCGAGACGGCGGCGCAGATCTACGACCTCGACCTGCTGGTACGCAACATCGAGGACGAGCCGGACAACACCACCCGCTTCCTGATCATCGGCAAGCTGAACGTGCCGCCGAGCGGCAACGACAAGACCTCGCTGCTGATTTCGACCCCGAACAAGCCGGGCGCGCTCTACCGGTTGCTCGAGCCATTGGCACGCAACTCGGTCAGCATGACGCGTATCGAGTCGCGACCGTCACGGCGCGGCATGTGGGATTACGTCTTTTTTGTCGACATCGCCGGCCATTCGGAAGAGGAGGGCATTACGCGTGCCTTCGCCGAACTGAGTGCCGAATCGACACTGTTCAAGGTGCTCGGCTCCTACCCGATAGCCGTGCTCTGACCCAGGAGTCCGCCAATGAGTGATCAACTGGCCTTCGTCGATCTCGCTGTCTCCGGCGTGCGCGGCCTGCGACCCTACGAGCCCGGCAAACCGGAATCCGAACTGGCGCGTGAACTCGGTCTCAAGGTCGAGGACATCGTCAAGCTGGCCTCCAACGAGAACCCGCTCGGGGCGAGCCCACAGGCCATTGCCGCGGTGCAGGAGGCACTCGGTGAACTGGCCCGCTACCCCGATGGCAACGGCTTCGAGCTCAAGCGTGGGCTGTCAAAGCAGCATGGGGTCGCTCCGCAGCAGATCACGCTTGGCAACGGTTCCAACGACGTGCTCGAGATCATCGGCCGTACCTTCGCCCGACCCGACGACGGTATCGTCTTCTCCGAACATGCGTTCATCGTCTATCCGCTGCTCGCCCAGGCGATCGGCGCCCGGCCCCAGGTGGCCAAGGCGCGGGATTACGGTCACGACCTCGAGGCGCTGCGCGCCGCGGTCGATGCCAGCACCCGGCTGGTCTTCATCGCCAATCCGAACAACCCGACCGGGACCTGGCTGCCGGCCGGTGAACTCGAGGCGTTCGTCTCCGAACTGCCACGCAGCGTTCTGGTGGTGATCGACGAGGCCTACACCGAGTACGTCGATGAGCCGGACTTTCCCGATGCCTCGAAATGGATCGGCAAGTACCCAAACCTGATCGTGACCCGCACCTTCTCCAAGGTCCACGGCCTCGCCGCGTTGCGCGTGGGTTACGCGCTGTCGCATCCCGAGGTCGCCGATCTGCTCAACCGCGTGCGCCAGCCGTTCAACGTCAACAGCCTGGCCCTGGTTGCCGCCCGTGCCTCGCTCGACGACACCGGGCACGTGCAGAAAGGGGTGGAGATGAACCGCCTGGGCATGCGCGTGCTCGAATCTGCGCTGGACGAGTTGGGCCTGGCTTGGATCCCGTCGGTCGGCAATTTTCTCACCGTGGATTTCGCTAAACCGGCTGGCCCGATCTTTGAGGCGATGCTGCGCGAGGGGGTGATCGTGCGCCCGATCGCCGGCTACGGCATGCCCAACCACCTGCGTATCACCATCGGTACCCCGACCGAGAACGCCCGCTGCGTCACCGCCCTGCGCAAGGTCCTCGCTGGCTGAAGCCGGCAGCACCCGTTTCGTGTTCCAGCGCCTCTGCATCATCGGTGTCGGCCTGATCGGCGGCTCCCTCGCCCGCGCCCTGCGCGTGGCCGGCGGCGGAGGCGAAATCGTCGGTTGCGGCCGTGATCCCAAACGGCTGCAGTTGGCCCGCGACCTCGGTGTCATCGATCGCTACGAGACCGATCTTGCGGCGGCTGTCGCCGGCGCCGACCTGATTGTCATCTCGACGCCGCTCGGGGCCATGGCCGACCTGTTCGCGGTCCTGGGCGCCCACCTTGAACCGGACTGCCTGATCACCGATGTCGGCAGTGCCAAGGGGAGCGTGGTCGCCGACGCCCGGGCCAAACTCTCGCCCGTGCAGATGGCCCGTTTCGTACCGGGTCACCCGATCGCCGGCACCGAGAAGAGCGGGGTGGAGGCCTCGTTCGCCGAGTTGTTCAACGAACGACGGGTAATCCTCACGCCGCTTGACGAGAACCCTCCGGAATCAGTGGCACGCATCCGCGCGTTGTGGGAGGCCGCTGGCAGCGAAGTCACCGAAATGAGCGTCGAGCATCATGACACCGTGCTCGCCGCCACCAGCCATCTGCCGCACATGCTCGCCTACACCCTGGTCGACACGCTCGCACGCATGCACGACAAGGACGAGATCTTCAGCTACGCCGCCGGTGGTTTTCGGGATTTCACCCGCATCGCCTCCAGCGACCCGGTGATGTGGCGCGACGTCTGTGTCGCCAACCGCGAAGCTATCCTCGGCATGATCAACCGGTTCCAGGCTGACCTGACCCTGCTGGCCGATGCCATCGAGGGTGGCGATACCGACGTCATCAGCGAGGTCTTCAACCGGGCCAAGGCGGCGCGCGACCGCTACGCCGGACGGCTTGACGCCAGCGCCGACGTGATCGAGTAGGGCGGTGGGCGTCACCTTCGACATGGCTCCGGGCGGAGCACTGCAGGGCACGCTGCGGGTCCCGGGCGACAAGTCGGTCTCGCATCGCTCAGTGATGCTTGGGGCGCTGGCTGACGGCGTCACCGAGGTCGGCGGTTTCCTCGAGGGGGCCGACAGCCTGGCGACGCTGGCGGCGTTCGCGTCCATGGGCATCGCTATCGAACATCCGGAGCCGGGCCGCCTGGTGATCCGCGGCCGTGGTCTCGATGGCCTGCAACCGCCGTCTGGACCACTCGATCTGGGCAATTCCGGTACCTCGATGCGACTGCTTTCCGGTCTGCTGGCGGGCCAGCGCTTCGATACCACGCTGATCGGCGACGCCTCACTGTCAGGCCGGCCGATGCGACGCGTCACCGAACCGCTGGCACAGATGGGCGCGCGAATCGACAGCACCGCCAAAGGCACCGCACCGCTGCATATTCACGGTGGCCGGCCTCTGCACGGCATCGACTACACGCTTCCGGTGGCCAGTGCCCAGATCAAATCGGCCCTGCTGCTGGCCGGTCTTTATGCCAACGGCACGACCCGCGTCACCGAGCCGGCGCCGACCCGCGATCACACCGAGCGCATGCTCACGGCCCTCGGGGCCGAAATCGAGCGTGACGGCGCCAGCGTCGTACTCCACGGACGTCCACCGCTGCGTGGCACGGCGCTTACGGTTCCGGCCGACATCTCCTCGGCCGCCTTCTTCCTGGCTGGTGCCAGCATTGCGCCCGGTTCCAACCTGTACCTGCCGGGGGTCGGCATCAATCCGACCCGCACCGGAGTCATCGACATCCTGCGCGCCATGGGCGCGTCGATCGAACTCGAGAATCCGCGCACCCAGGGCGGCGAGCCGGTCGCCGACCTGCGTGTCCAGGCGCGTCCGCTGCACGGCATCGATATCCCGGAAGCCCTGGTGCCGCTGGCGATCGA
>CAXMPC010000184.1:0-2693 GCA_964195335.1 uncultured Gammaproteobacteria bacterium
TTTCGCCGGCCTTTCAGGCAACACATTCGAATATCAATCAGGGAGCATGACAGCATGCGCAGACGACTCTGGATCATGGTTTTCGGTCTTTGGCTGGCCGGTTGTACCACCATGGATCCATACACTCGCGAGGAGAAGACCAGCAACGCGACCAAGGGTGCGGCCATTGGTGCCGTGGCCGGCGCGGTGGTTGGTGCGATCGCCAACGACGGCAAGGGGGCGTTGATCGGCGCGGTGGTTGGCGCCGCCGGCGGTGGCGCCATCGGCCACTACATGGACAAGCAGGAGGCCGAGTTGCGGCGCGAACTCGACGGCACCGGCGTCAGCGTCACACGCAACGGCGACAACATCCGCCTCAACATGCCGGGCAACGTCACTTTCGACACCAACCAGACCAACATCCGGCCGGAGTTCCATCCCGTGCTCGACTCGGTGGTAAAGGTCTCGAACAAGTTCGACAAGACCAACCTGCGGGTCGCCGGCTTCACCGACAGCACCGGCAGCGAGGGCTACAACCAGCGCCTGTCCGAGCACCGGGCGCTCAGCGTCAAGGACTACCTGGCGTTGCGTGGCGTCACCCCGACACGGCTGTCATCGGTCGGTTACGGCGAGAACTACCCGGTCGCCGATAACGGCTCGACCCAGGGACGGGCCATGAACCGGCGTGTCGAACTGGAGTTGACCCCGATTCCGTAGCCGTGGGAGTCAGTTGCGCGCGCCACGGGGGCGGTAGCCACGGCCATCGAAGCCCTCGAGAAAATGCTCGATCATTGGGTGCTCGACCGGGCCCGGCGACGGATCACGCTCGAGATTCCGTTCCGCGACATAGGTCTGGTGGGTCGCGCCGTGGACCAGCACGTGGTACCAGGGCTGGTCCTTCGGCGGCTGGCTGCGCGCCATCTGGAGGTACCAGGCCTCGCTGCCGCTGAACACCCGGTCGACGTCCACGATGACGCCACGGTAGCCGAACAGGCGGTGCTGGATCAGCTGGCCAATGTGGAAACGGGCGCTGTCGACCGGGAACGGAACCACTTCGCCCATGGCGTGCGGCTCAGCCGCCGGTTCGCGCCATAAGGCGGACCAGCTTGGCCGGCTGCTCGCGGAACTCGTGGCGTTCGGGCTTGATCTCGATGGCGTCGCGGATCGCCTGTTCGAGTTCGGCGTCGCTGGCGCCGTCACGTAGCAACGGGCGCATCTCGACGTTGTGTTCCTGGCCGAGGCACATGTAGAGGGTGCCGTCGACCGCCAGGCGGACCCGGTTGCAGCTCTCGCAGAAGTGCTGTGAGATCGGCGTGATGAAGCCGATGGTCAGGTCGGTCCCGGCCACCTGGACGTAACGTGCCGGACCGCCGCCCGGCATCACCCCCGGGATCAGGTCAAACTTTTCTGCCAGCCGTTGGCGAACGAGCTGCAGGTCGAGATAGTGGTCGGTGGCCTTGCGCCCGGTGTCACCCATGGGCATGGTCTCGATCAGGCGCAGCGTGAAGCCGTGTTCCGCGCAGAACTCGACCATGGCGTCGATCTCGTCCTCGTTGATGCCTTTCATCGCGACCATGTTGATCTTGATCGGGCTGAAGCCGGCCTCCTTGGCCGCCATCAGGCCGCCGAGCACCTTGTGCAGGTCGCCCTTGGTGATGTCGTGGAAGCGGTCGGCATCGAGCGAGTCAAGGCTGACATTGATCCGCGATATGCCCGCCGCGCGCAGCGTCCTGGCGTGACGCGCCAGCTGGGTGGCGTTGGTCGACAGCGACAGGTCGTCGAGTCCGGGCAGGGCGGCGAGACGGCCCGCCAGGTCCGGCAGGCCCTTGCGCACCAGTGGTTCGCCCCCGGTAAGGCGGATGCGGCTCACCCCGAGCCGCGTGAACGCCCCGACCACGCGCTCGACCTCGTCGAACGTCAGCCAGTGGTCCGGCTCCTCGAAATCGTGGAAACCCTGCGGCAGGCAGTAGAAGCAGCGCAGGTCACAGCGGTCGGTGACCGAGACGCGAACGTACTCGATGACGCGACCGAAGCGGTCGATCAACTGGTTGGGCATGGTGGTCGTTGTCACCCCTGTGGAGGTGGCGTGACCGGACGACTCAGCCGCATCAAGCATAGGTGACTTTTTTAGTCGGTCATTGGCCGTATGTCAACCGGTTCACCCGTGTGGGCATGACCTGGATCAGGGCAGGTTGGACAGTTGCGTCCCCGGACCGAAACCGTGCCGGGAGAACCAGCCGCGCGGTACCTCGAGGACATAACTCGCCGGCAGGCGGGAGGTGATCGGGATTTCCGACAGCGGTTCGAGGGCGACGATCTCGTTCAGCCGGCCGTCGGCAGCGATAAACCCTGCGTCGAGCGGCAGTGTCGTTTCGTGCATCCAGAAGACCCGGCGCCGTTCGCGAGGGTAGACGAACAGCATGCCCTGGCCGTCGGGCAGGGTTTTGCGGAACATCAGGCCGTGCTCATGTTCATGAGACTCGTTGGCCACCTCGACGGTCAGTGAGATGTCACCAACCTGGATTTCGGCGGTCGGCAGGGGCGCCTGCGGGCCGTGGCCGGCCGTTCCCGGGGCCGGGAGAAGCAGGGCGAGGAGCAGCAGGCGTGGGATGGCGACGCGCATCCGGTGATTCTGCCACGGTTACAGACGGGCAGTGCCTTGTTTGAGGCGTACGCCGTGCTTCGCCCTAACAGGCTGTTGAAATTCTACTCAG
>CAXMPC010000185.1:0-13541 GCA_964195335.1 uncultured Gammaproteobacteria bacterium
GCCAAGCGCACCGGCGCCGTGGTCCGCGGTCCGATCCCGCTGCCTACCAAGAAGGAGCGGTGGACGGTCCTGGTATCGCCGCACGTCAATAAGGACGCGCGCGACCAGTACGAGATCCGCACCCACAAGCGATTGATGGATATTGTCAATCCCACCGACAAGACGGTCGATGCGCTGATGAAGCTCGACCTGGCGGCCGGGGTCGACGTCGAAATCAAGCTGGGCTGAAGTCCGGCATACAGGCTCGGGCGGCGAGTGCCGCCGGGTAAATCCGTACCGGTCAACTGAAATCGGTGCGAGTAACGAGGTAAGAACAATGGCGATAGGTATTGTCGGGCGCAAGCGCGGCATGACGCGCGTGTTTACCGATGACGGCGCCTCCGTGCCGGTCACGGTGATCGAGGCGGCGCCGAACAGCGTCACCCAACTCCGCACCGAGCAGCGCGACGGTTACCGCGCGCTGCAGGTTACGGTCGGTTCGCGCCGTGCCTCACTGGTCAACAAGCCGCAGGCCGGCCTCTACGCCAAGACCGGTGTCCCGGCAGGCGAGGGCCTGTGGGAATTCCGCCTGGCCGACGGCGAGGGCGAGGACTTCGAGGTCGGCGGCCAGATCAAGGTCGATATTTTCGCCGAAGGCGAGAAGGTCGACGTCGTCGGCACGAGCATCGGCAAGGGCTTTGCCGGCGTGATCAAGCGCCACAACTTCAGCATGCAGGACGCGACTCACGGCAACTCGCTGTCACACCGCGCGCATGGCTCCATCGGCCAGAACCAGACTCCTGGCCGGGTGTTCAAGGGCAAGAAGATGGCCGGTCACATGGGCAATGAGCGACGCACGGCCCAGGGCCTCGAAGTGGTTCGGGTCGATACCGAGCGTGGCCTGCTGCTGATCAAGGGTGCGGTTCCGGGGGCGCGCGGTGGGCGCGTCATCGTGCAGCCGAGCACCAAGGCTCGTTCGTGAGGTTGGCGCGATGGAATTGAACGTCATCAATGCAGAGAACCAGGCCGGCGGCGCCATCGAGCTCTCGGACGAGACCTTTGCGGTCGACTTCAACGAGGCGCTGGTTCACCAGGTTGTCACGGCCTACCTGGCGCAGTCGCGGGCCGGGACCAAGGCGCAGAAAAATCGCAGTGCAGCGCGTGGCGGCGGCGCCAAGCCGTTCCGGCAGAAAGGCACCGGACGCGCGCGAGCCGGCACCATCCGCAGCCCGCTGTGGCGTGGCGGTGGCGTCACCTTCGCCGCCCAGCCGCGCGATTACGGTCAGAAGCTCAATCGCAAGATGTACCGGGCCGCGCTGCGCTCGATCCTTGCCGAACTGGTTCGCCAGGGTCGCCTGGTCGCCATTGATGCTTTCGAGATGCCGGATCACAAGACCCGGAATCTGGCCCAACGGCTCAAGACCCTCGGCATGGACGATGTGCTGATCGTCACCGAGGAGGTCAACGACAACCTTTATCTTGCCGCGCGTAACCTGCATCGCGTCGACGTCCGTGACGTCAACGGCGTCGATCCGGTCAGCCTGGTTGGGTTCGAGAAGGTGCTGGTGACCGAGAGCGCGCTCAAGCGCATCGAGGAGATGCTGGCATGAACCAGGAACGGTTGATGAAGGTGCTGGTAGGTGCGCACATCACCGAGAAGAGCACGCTGGCCGCCGATGCGGCACGACAGTTCGTCTTCAAGGTGCTGCCGAATGCGACCAAGCCAGAGATCAAGCGGGCCGTCGAACTGCTGTTCGAGGTCGAGGTCGAGCGCGTCCAGGTGGTCAACATCAAGGGCAAGAGCAAGCGTTCCGGACGCACGCTCGGCAAGCGGTCGGATACCAAGAAGGCCTACGTGCGGCTGAAGCCGGGCCACGACATCAACTTCGCCGACGCCGAGTGATGCGGGCGGAACGTAGGATACAGGGGTGAAACATGCCAGTCGTTAAGCGCAAACCGACATCGCCCGGCTCACGCTTCGTCGTCAAGGTGGTCAATCCGGCGCTGCATAAGGGTAAGCCCTATGCGCCGCTGCTGGACACCAAGAGCAAGAACGGCGGACGCAACAATCAGGGTCGCATCACCACCCGACACCAGGGTGGTGGGCACAAACAGCGCTATCGCATAATCGATTTCAAGCGCAACAAGGACGGGATCCAGGCGCGAGTCGAACGGCTCGAGTACGATCCGAATCGCAGCGCCAACATCGCCCTGCTGCTCTACGCAGACGGCGAACGTCGCTACGCCATTGCGCCCAAGGGTCTGCGCGCAGGTGACACGGTTCAGTCGGGACCGTCGGTACCGATCAAGCCAGGCAATTGCCTACCGCTGCGCAACATCCCGGTCGGGACCACGGTGCACTGCATCGAGATGCGTCCGGGCAAGGGGGCACAGATCGCCCGCTCCGCCGGTGCCTCGGCGCAGCTGGTCGCACGTGAAGGCGTCTACGCCACGCTACGACTACGTTCCGGCGAGATGCGCAAGATTCTCGCCGAATGCAAGGCGACCATCGGCGAGGTGGGCAATAGCGAGCACAACCTGCGCTCGATTGGCAAGGCCGGTGCCACCCGCTGGCGCGGCGTGCGCCCGACGGTGCGCGGCGTGGTCATGAACCCGGTCGACCACCCGCACGGTGGTGGCGAGGGCCGTACTTCGGGCGGCCGTCATCCGTGCACGCCGTGGGGCGTCCCGACCAAGGGTCACCGCACGCGGAGCAACAAGCGCACCGACAAGATGATCGTGCGCCGCCGCAATCGCAAGTAAAGACACAGAGGGTCCAGAACAGTGCCACGGTCATTAAGAAAAGGTCCCTTCATCGACCTGCACCTCCAGCAGAAGGTGGCGCAGGCAGTTGCCGAGAACAGCAAGCGACCGATCAAGACCTGGTCGCGCCGGTCGACGGTCACGCCGGATATGGTCGGCCTGACGATCGCGATCCATAACGGTCGTCAGCACGTTCCAGTGCTGGTTTCGGAAGATATGGTCGGGCACAAGCTCGGCGAATTCGCCGCGACCCGTACCTTCCGCGGCCACGTGGCCGACAAGAAGGCGCGGCGCTGAGGAGTATGGCAATGCAGGCGATGGCAAAAATGCGGCACGCGAAGCTTTCAGCACAGAAGGCGCGTCTGGTCGCGGACCAGATCCGCGGTCTGCCGGCAGAACAGGCACTGAACCAGCTGCGCTTCAGCACCAAGAAGGCGGCTGGACTGATGCGCAAGGTGCTGGAGTCGGCGATCGCCAACGCCGAGCACAACGAGGGCGCCGACATCGACGAACTCAGGGTCGCTACCGTGATGGTCGACGAGGGTCCCACGGCAAAGCGCATGCGGCCCAGGGCCAAGGGGCGCGGCAACCAGATCTTGAAACGGACCAGTCACCTCACGGTGACGGTCAGCGACTGAGCGACGAGGATTCGCAATGGGCCAAAAAGTACACCCGACCGGCATTCGCCTCGGCATCGTCAAGGACTGGACGTCCAAGTGGTATGCCAACTCCAGGCAGTTCGCCGACCTTCTGAACAACGATCTGAAGGTGCGCGACTACCTGAAGAAGAAGCTGGCATCGGCTTCGGTCAGCCGGATCACCATCGATCGGCCGGCGAAGAACGCGGTGATCACGATCCACACCGCGCGGCCGGGCATTGTCATCGGCAAGAAGGGTGCGGACATCGAGGTCCTGCGCAAGGAGCTTGCCAGCCTGATGGGCATCCCGGTGCACATCAACGTGGCCGAGATCCGCAAGCCGGAACTCGACGCCCAGCTGGTGGCCGAGGGCATTGCCCAGCAGCTGGAGCGACGCATCATGTTCCGCCGTGCGATGAAGCGCGCCGTCGGCAACTCGATGCGTCTCGGTGCCCAGGGCATCAAGGTGATGGTCGGCGGACGCCTCAACGGTGCCGAGATCTCGCGCTCCGAGTGGTACCGCGAGGGCCGGGTGCCGCTGCACACGCTGCGGGCCGACGTCGACTACGGCGTGGCCGAGGCGCGCACCACCTATGGCGTGATCGGCGTCAAGGTGTGGATATTCAAGGGCGAGGTCTTCGAACAGAACGAAGCCGAGCCGGAAGCCGCGACCAAGGCCGCGGCGGCGAACTGAACGGGGGAGATGGGACATGCTTCAGCCGAAGCGCACCAAATATCGCCAGCAGCAGAAAGGTCGCAACCGTGGGCTCGCCCAGGTTGGCAACCACGTCAGCTTTGGCGAGTTCGGGCTGCGGTCAACGGGCCGCGGGCGCATCACTGCGCGCCAGATCGAGGCCGCGCGCCGTGCCATCACCCGCCATGTCAAACGCGGCGGCAAGGTCTGGATCCGCATATTCCCGGACAAGCCGATCAGCAAGAAGCCGCTCGAAGTGCGCATGGGTAAGGGCAAAGGCGGCGTCGAGTACTGGGTCGCACAGATCCAGCCCGGGCGCATGCTTTATGAAATCGAGGGTGTCTCCGAGCCGATTGCCCGCGAGGCCTTCCGTCTCGCCGCGGCCAAGCTGCCGGTGGGTACCAGCTTCGTCAGCCGGACGGTGATGTGATGAACGCGAGTGAGCTGCGCGACAAGAATGTCGACGACCTTAATATCGAACTGCACGAGCTCCTGCGCGAGCAGTTCAACCTGCGCATGCAGCAGGCGACCGGCCAGCTGGCCAAGCCGCACCTGGTCAAGCAGGTCCGGCGCAACATCGCGCGGATCAAGACCGTGCTGAACGAGAAGGACGGTAGCGCATCATGAGCGAGACCAGCAGCAACCCCCGTATCCTGACCGGGCGCGTGGTCAGCGACAAGATGAACCAGACCGTGACCGTGCTGGTCGAGCGGCGGGTTCGCCACCCGCTGTACGGCAAGATCATCCGCCGGTCGACCAAGGTGCATGCCCACGACGAAGCGAACAGCTGCCGTGTCGGTGACACCGTGCGCGTGCAGGAGTGCCGGCCGATCTCGAAATCCAAGTCCTGGCGCCTGCTCGAGATTCTCGAGCGCGCCGAGCAGGAAGCCTAAGGCTTCGATGGGTGCTGTAGTGACGACTGAACGAAAGAACGGATCACAACGATGATTCAGATGCAAACGACTCTGGGTGTGGCCGACAACAGCGGCGCCAAGAAGGTGATGTGTATCAAGGTGCTCGGCGGTTCGCGCCGGCGCTACGCCGGGATCGGCGACATCATCAAGGTGTCAGTGAAAGAGGCGATTCCGCGTGGCAAGGTGAAAAAGGGCGAGGTCTATAACGCCGTCGTCGTACGTACCCGAAAGGGCGTGCGCCGGCCGGACGGTTCCCTGATCCGCTTCGACGGCAATGCCGCGGTACTGCTCAACAACCAGGAGCAGCCGATCGGTACCCGCATCTTTGGCCCGGTGACGCGCGAGCTGCGCGGCGAGAAGTTCATGAAGATCATCTCGCTGGCCCCAGAAGTACTGTGACGGAGAGCAGGCGATGAACAAGATTCGCACAGGTGACGACGTGATGGTGCTGGCTGGCCGCGACAAGGGTCAGCGTGGGTCGGTGGTACGCGTGCTCGACGACGAGCGTCTCATCGTCCAGGGCGTGAACATGGTCAAACGTCACACCAAGCCGAACCCGATGCAGAACCAGCCAGGTGGCATCGTCGAGAAAGAGGCGCCGATCAATGCCTCCAACGTGGGGTTGTTCAACCCGATCACCGGTCGTGCCGACCGGGTCGGATTCCGCACCCTCGACGACGGTCGCAAGGTTCGTTATTTCAAATCGAACGGTGAGATCCTCGATCTCTAACTGACGGGATAGCCACGATGGCCAGGTTGAAACAGTTTTATCAGGAAAAAGTGATTGCGCAGCTCACTGAGCAGTTCGGCTACAAGTCGAACATGCAGGTGCCGCGCATCAGCAAGATCACTCTGAACATGGGGCTGGGCGAGGCGCTCGGGGACAAGAAGGTCCTTGAGCACGCGACCGGTGACATGACGAAGATCAGTGGTCAGAAGCCGATCATCACTCATGCGCGCAAGTCGGTCGCCAGCTTCAAGTTGCGTGAAGGGTGGCCGATCGGATGCAAGGTGACCCTGCGAAGCGAGCGTATGTACGAATTCCTCGATCGCCTGATCAATATCGCCATTCCGCGTATCCGTGATTTCCGTGGCTTCAGCCCGAAGTCGTTCGACGGTCGCGGGAACTACAGCATGGGTGTTCGTGAGCAGATCATGTTCGCCGAGATCGACTACGACCGTATCGACGCGTTGCGCGGGATGGATATCACCATCACCACCAACGCCAGGACCGACGAGGAAGGACGCGCCCTGCTGGCCGCGTTCAGCTTCCCGTTCCGCAACTGAGGAAGATCGATGGCCAAGCTCAGCATGATCGCCCGGGAGACCAAGCGCAGCCGTACCGTAAAGAAGTACGCGGCCAAGCGCGCCGAGCTCAAGAAGATCATTAACGACCGCAGCGCCTCGTTCGAGCAGATCGATGCCGCAATGATGGCACTGCAAAAGCTGCCGCGTGATGCCAGCCCGGCTCGTCAGCGCAACCGCTGCCGTATCACCGGTCGGCCACACGGCTACTACCGCAAGTTCGGCCTGGGCCGTAACAAGCTGCGCGAGGCAGCGATGCGCGGTGACATTCCCGGCCTGGTGAAGGCGAGCTGGTAAGCCCGCCCCACTGACGACTATCCAGAGGTTCAGACCGATGTCCATGACCGATCCGATCGCCGACCTGCTGACCCGCATCCGCAATGGTCAGGCCGCGGCCAAGGCCGAGGTAACGGCGCCTTCTTCCAAGCTCAAGGTGTCGATCACCAAGGTGCTCAAGGACGAGGGTTTCATCAGCGATTTTGCTGTAGCCGACGCCGATGACGGCAAGTCGACCCTGACGGTGCGCCTGAAGTACCACGGCGGACAACCGGTGATCGACAAGATCAAGCGCGTCAGTCGCCCTGGCCTGCGGGTCTACAAGGGCAAGGACGAACTGCCGCAGGTCCTTGACGGTCTCGGCATCGCCCTTGTTTCCACTTCCCAGGGGGTCATGACCGACCGGGCCGCACGCAAAGCGGGCCAGGGCGGCGAGATCCTCTGCTACGTCTCCTGATACGAGGAACGCAGTAATGTCCCGAGTAGGCAAGGTACCTGTCGCGATCCCGTCCGGCGTTGAAGTGACGCTGAGTGACGCCGAGATCCGGATCAAGGGGCCGAAAGGCTCGCTGCAGCAACCGCTGCACGAGGCCGTCGAGGTTGTGCACGAGGACAACCAGCTCAGCGTACGTCCAGTTGCCGGCCGACCTGCCGCCAAGGCGATGTACGGCACCATGCGTGCGGTACTTGGCAACATGGTTGCCGGGGTCACTACCGGGTTCGAGAAGAAACTCGAACTGGTCGGAGTCGGCTACCGCGCCCAGGCGCAAGGCAATGTGCTCAACTTGACGCTCGGTTTCTCGCACCCGGTGGCTCACAAGCTGCCCGAGGGCATCACCATCGAGACGCCTAGCCAGACCGAGATTGTGGTCAAGGGCATCGATAAACAGAAGGTCGGACAGGTGGCCGCGGAGATCCGTGCCTATCGTCCGCCAGAGCCCTACAAGGGCAAGGGCGTGCGCTACTCCGACGAGCACGTGGTCCGTAAAGAGGCCAAAAAGAAGTAAGGCGGTTAGGCGATGGACAAGAAGACAACACGCCTGCGGCGCGCCACGCGTACGCGGAAGAAGATTCGGGAACTGGGCGCCTACCGGCTGTGCGTGCACCGCACGCCACGCCATATCTACGCCCAGGTGATCTCGGCCGACGGCGGTTCGGTGCTGGCAAGTGCTTCGACACTGCAGCCCGACCTGCGCAAGGAACTCGGCAAGACCGGCAACGTGGCCGCCGCTGTGCGGGTGGGCCAGATGGTTGCCGAGCGGGCCAAGGCTGCCGGCGTGACTCAGGTCGCGTTCGATCGCTCGGGCTTCAAGTACCACGGCCGGATCAAGGCCTTGGCCGATGCAGCGCGCGAAAGCGGGCTGGAATTCTGAGAAGGGTAGGGTAGAGCGATGTCGAGAATGGACGTCCAAGCTGAAGGCGACGGTCTTCGCGAGAAGCTGATTGCAGTCAACCGAGTGGCCAAGGTGGTCAAGGGTGGCCGGCAGTTCGGGTTCACCGCACTGACGGTCGTCGGCGACGGCAACGGCAAGATCGGCTTCGGTCGCGGCAAGGCACGCGAAGTGCCGGCAGCGATCCAGAAGGCGATGGAAAATGCCCGCGCCTCGATGCGCGATGTGAAGCTCAACGGCACCACGCTGCAGTACCCGATCACCGCCACCCACGGCGCGGCCCGGGTATTCATGAAGCCGGCATCGAAAGGCACCGGCATCATCGCCGGTGGTGCGATGCGCGCGGTGTTCGAGGTGGTGGGTATCCAGGATGTGCTGGCCAAGTGTATCGGCACGCGCAACCCGATCAATATGGTCCGCGCTACCGTGCGCGGCCTGACCGAAATGACCAACCCGGAGGCGATCGCCGCCAAACGGGGCAAGTCGGTCGAGGAACTCCGGGACTGATCCGATGGCACAGGAAAACCGCCTCAAGCTGACCCTGGTGCGCAGCACGGCCAAGCGCCTGGCTAACCACAAGGCCTGCGTTGCCGGCCTCGGTCTGCGCCGCATGCACCACACCGTCGAGGTCGAGGACACTCCGGCCAACCGCGGCATGATCAACAAAGTGGCCTACCTGCTCAAGGTCGAAGAGGGCTGAGACCATGCGATTGAATACACTCAAGCCCGCTGAGGGCAGCAAGAAATCGGCCAAGCGCGTCGGCCGGGGCATCGGCTCCGGATTCGGCAAGACCGCGGGCCGCGGCCACAAGGGCCAGAAGTCACGTTCCGGTGGCTTCCACAAGACCGGTTTCGAGGGCGGCCAGATGCCGCTCCAGCGCCGGTTGCCCAAGTTCGGTTTCCGCTCGAAGCTCGCCCAGAGCACCGCTGAATTGCGGCTCAACGAGGTCGGTGCTGTCGACGGTGACGTGGTCGACCTGGCTGCGTTGAAGGCGGCCAACCTGGTACGCCAGGACGCCGAACGGGCCCGGATTTTCGATTCCGGCACCATCGAGCGCGCCGTTACCGTGCGTGGGCTTGGCGTGACCAAGGGTGCGCGTGCTGCCATCGAAGCGGCCGGCGGCAAGATCGAGGAATGAGCCCGCCCTGTTCACGGTGGCGGCTGGAAACCAAGGTAGCATGATGATCGTCTGTGCCCATCTTCAATATCCTCGTTTCATTCCGACGGTGAGAGGTTCCCGCCTATCGCGGTCCTGGCTTGTTCTGGCGCGCCTGGGCTTGCTCTTCACTCAAGCGGTAGCTGCCGCTACCTCTTTCGCTCCAGAGCGGCGCCCAGCCACACCAGCCCGGCGCCAGCCTTCGCGATCCACCGTGAACAGGGCGGGCTGAATTGGCCACTTCTGGCAAATCGATGGCCGGGATGCTCGGCTCTGGCAAGCTCACCGAGCTGCGACAGCGCTTGCTGTTCGTGCTTATTGCGCTGCTGGTGTTCCGTTTGGGCACTCACATCACCGTGCCTGGGATCAACCCCGAGGCGATGGTCCTGCTCTTCGACCAGCAGCGTGGCTCGATTCTCGACATGTTCGACATGTTCTCGGGCGGCGCCCTGAGCCGGCTGTCGATTTTCGCGCTCGGGATCATGCCTTACATCTCGGCCTCGATCATCATGCAACTGATGACCGTCGCCGTACCGACCCTCGAACGCCTGAAGAAAGAAGGCGAGTCGGGCCGGCGCAAAATCACCCAGTACACTCGCTACGGCACTGTCGTGCTTGCCACTTTCCAGGCCATCGGCGTGTCGGTTGCGCTGCAGGGTCAGACCATCAACGGTCTGCCACTGGCCTATGCTCCTGGTCCGGGTTTTGTCTTCACCACCGCAGCGACGCTGGTGACCGGGACCATGTTCCTGATGTGGCTCGGTGAGCAGATCACCGAGCGTGGCATCGGCAACGGCATCTCGCTGATCATCTTCTCCGGTATCGTCGCTGGTTTGCCGGCGGCCGTGGGCGGGACCCTGGAGCTGGCACGTACCGGTGAGCTGAACGCCCTCGCGGTGCTGTTCCTGATCGTGCTGGCGGTCGCCGTGACCACCTTCGTTGTCTTTGTCGAGCGCGGTCAGCGGCGGATCACCGTCAACTACGCCAAGCGCCAACAGGGGCGCAAGATGTATGCCGCGCAGTCGAGCCACCTGCCGCTGAAGCTGAACATGTCCGGCGTCATCCCGCCAATCTTCGCCTCGAGCATTATTCTGTTCCCGGCCACCATTGGTGGCTGGTTCGGCAGCACTGAGGGGATGGGTTGGTTGCGCGACATTTCCGCCGCAATTTCGCCTGGGCAGCCGCTCTACATACTGCTCTACGCGATGGCGATCATCTTCTTCTGCTTTTTCTATACCGCGTTGGTGTTCAACTCCAAGGAAACGGCCGATAACCTGAAGAAGTCGGGTGCCTTCCTGCCAGGGATCCGTCCCGGCGAGCAGACCGCGCGTTACATCGACTCGGTACTGACCCGGCTGACGCTGGCCGGTGCGGCCTACATCACCGCCGTCTGCCTGCTGCCGGAGTTCCTGATCCTCTACTGGAACGTACCGTTCTACTTCGGCGGCACCTCGCTGCTGATCATCGTCGTCGTGGTCATGGACTTCATGGCCCAGGTGCAGGCACACATGATGTCGCACCAGTACGACGGCTTGCTGAAAAAGGCCAAGCTCAAGGGGCATGGCCGGGCCGGTGCGCTGCGCTGACGCGGCGGACCATCGACGATCGGAGAGACAGAGATGAAAGTGCGTGCATCGGTCAAGAAATTGTGCCGCAACTGCAAGGTCATCCGCCGCAAGGGTGTGGTTCGGGTGATTTGCAAGGACGCAAGGCATAAACAGCGCCAGGGCTGAGCGCTGGTTGATTTATCCACGATGAACCGGTAATCTTGCGCGTTTGCCGCAGGTCGACCGGACCAGGTTGCAGGAGTAGTTTTTCATGGCGCGAATTGCAGGGGTTAACGTCCCCGATCGCAAGCATACGGTGATTGCACTGACGTCTATTTATGGCGTCGGGAGCACGCGTGCTGCGGCGATCTGTACAGCTGCGAACATCGAGCCCAGTCGCGAGATCAAAGATCTCAGCGAGGACGAACTTGAGAGTCTGCGCACCGCCGTCGGCAGCTTCACCATCGAGGGCGACCTCCGGCGCGAGGTGTCGATGAATATCAAGCGGCTGATGGACCTCGGCTGTTACCGTGGCGTTCGCCACCGCCGCGGACTGCCGCTGCGCGGTCAGCGAACACGCACCAACGCACGCACCCGCAAGGGCCCGCGTCGCCCGATCAAGCGTTAAGCGCCGGTCACCGACCAGGAATCATCCGAGATGGCCAAGACTGCTACCCGCTCCGCGCGCAAGCGCGTCAAGAAGAACGTCGTGGACGGCATCGCCCATATCCACGCCTCGTTCAACAACACGATCATCACGATCACCGACCGCCAGGGCAACGCCCTGAGCTGGGCTACCTCCGGTGGTTCCGGTTTCCGCGGGTCGCGAAAGAGTACCCCGTTCGCCGCGCAGATCGCTGCCGAGAAGGCCGGCAAGGCAGCGCAGGAGTACGGAATGAAAAATCTCGAGGTCCGGGTCAAAGGTCCGGGTCCTGGGCGCGAGTCGGCGGTCCGCTCGCTGAACAACGTCGGCTTCAAGATTATGAACATCACCGATGTCACCCCAATCCCGCACAACGGCTGCCGTCCGCCGAAAAAGCGGCGCGTATAAGCGCGGAGGATAGACGTGGCCAAGTACACCGATTCGAAGTGCCGTCAGTGCCGTCGTGAGGGAACCAAGCTGTTCCTCAAAGGCGAGAAGTGCTACACGGCGAAATGCGCGGTAGAGACGCGCCCCTTCCCGCCCGGCCAGCACGGTCAGCGTCGTACGCGCCTGAGCGACTACGCCTTGCAGTTGCGTGAGAAGCAGAAGTTGCGCCGTACCTACGGTGTTCTCGAGCGCCAGTTCCGTAACTACTACAAGCAGGCGGCCAAGCGCACCGGATCAACCGGCGAGGTGCTGCTGCAACTGCTCGAGCGCCGGCTCGACAACGTAGTTTACCGCATGGGCTTTTCCGCTTCGCGCTCCGAGGCGCGCCAGCTGGTTCGGCACAATGCGATTGCGGTCAATGGCGTGCGCACCAACATTCCCTCGTTCGTCCTCAAGACCAGCGACGTGGTCACTGTGCGTGAAAAGGCCAAGAATCAGGCCCGCGTCCAGGGCGCTATCGCTGCTGCCGAGGAGCGTGGTTTTTCGCCGTGGATCGACGTCGAAAGCAAGAAGTTCGAGGGCGTGTTCAAACGCGTGCCCGACCGTGCCGACCTGCCGCCCGAGATCAACGAGCACCTGATCGTCGAGCTCTACTCTAAGTAAGCCGTACAGCCTGGAGAACCGACCCATGCAGGGTTCCGTGACCGAATTCCTGAAGCCGCGCCTGGTAAATATCCAGGCGTTGAGCACCCGTCATGCCAAGGTGACACTGGAGCCGCTCGAGCGCGGTTTTGGCCACACGCTCGGTAACGCACTGCGCCGGATTCTACTGTCGTCGATGCCCGGCAGTGCCATTGTCGAGGCCGAGATCGACGGCGTCCTCCACGAATACACCACCATCGAGGGTGTGCAGGAGGATGTGCTGGAGATCCTGCTCAATCTCAAGGGCGTGGCGATCGTCATGCATGCACGAGACCATGCCACGTTAACCCTGAAGAAAAAGGGCGCGGGTGTTGTCACTGCTGCCGATATCAGCGTCGATCACGACGTCGAGGTGGTCAACCCGGAGCACGTCATTGCTAACCTGACCCCGGCCGGTGACCTCAACATGACCCTGACGATCCGCCGTGGCCGCGGCTACGAGCCGGCAGCGACGCGGAGTGAGGACGAAGACGAGGATCGCTCGATTGGCTCCCTTCAACTCGATGCCAGCTTCAGCCCGGTGCGCCGGGTCAGCTACAACGTCGAGTCGGCCCGCGTAGAGAAGCGCACCAATCTAGACAAGCTGGTCATCGATCTCGAGACCGACGGCACCATCGAGCCCGAGGTGGCGATCCGTCGCGCGGCGACCATCCTGCAGGAGCAGCTTGCCACTTTCGTCGAGTTGGAGAGCCCGACCGGCGCGGGCGCGCCCGAACCGATCGGCGACATCGACCCGATCCTGTTGCGTCCGGTTGACGATCTCGAACTGACGGTTCGCTCGGCGAACTGCCTCAAGGCCGAGAACATCTACTACATCGGCGATCTGATCCAGCGCACCGAGGTGGAACTGCTCAAGACCCCCAACCTTGGCAAGAAATCGCTCACCGAGATCAAGGATGTGCTCGCCTCGCGCGGCCTGTCGCTCGGCATGCGTCTCGAGAACTGGCCGCCGCCAGGTCTCAAGGCGGACGAGAAACCGGCGTTCTGACGCCCACGAATTCCAGAGGACTGCACCGATGCGCCACCGCCAAGCTGGCCGCAAGCTGAACCGTAACAGCTCGCACCGTGACGCCATGTTCCGCAACATGGCGACCTCGCTGTTCCAGCACGAGACGATCCGCACCACCGTGGCCAAGGCCAAGGAA
>CAXMPC010000186.1:0-4082 GCA_964195335.1 uncultured Gammaproteobacteria bacterium
CATGCCCGTGGTGATGCTGACCACCAGTACCGAGGAGCGTGACCTGGTCGAGTCGCTGCGCAACGGTGCCCAGGGATACCTGATCAAGGATATGGAGCCGGACGAGGTGGTCAGCGCTCTGGAAGAGATCGTCGCGGGCAACACCGTCGTCGCTCCCGAACTGACCGGGGTGCTGGCCAAGGTGGTCCAGGGCGGTGGCAGCGACGACCTGGCACCTGAAGACCCGTTTGCCGAGCTGACCCCGCGCGAGCGAGAGATCCTGTGCCACGTCGCCGAGGGCCAGAGCAACAAGGTGATCGCCCGCAACCTCGGGATTTCCGACGGCACCGTCAAGCTGCACGTCAAGGCAGTGCTGCGCAAACTCGGTTTGCACTCGCGGGTCGAGGCGGCTGTGAAAGCGGTCGAGCACGGCCTGACCCACCACCTGCGGTGAAGCCCTACCGATTCTCCGACCTGGTCGCCTTCACGAGACCGGGTGTCAGGGAACTGTTCCCCTGGGATCTGCGCGAGGAACTCGACGCCGGTCGTGACCTGCAGCTGGTCGACATTCGTGAACCCTACGAATTCACTGCGATGCGCATCGCCGACTCGCTCAACGTGCCGCGCGGTATTCTCGAACTGGCCTGCGACTGGGGCTACGAGGAGACCGTTCCCGAACTGGCCGCGGCTCGCGAACGGGAGATCGTGCTGGTCTGCCGTTCCGGCAACCGCACCATCCTCGCCGCCGAGGTAATGCAGCAAATGGGGTACCGCTCGGTGCGCTCGCTGCAGACCGGTCTGCGCGGGTGGAGCGACTACGAGCAGCCACTGGTCACAGGTAACGCTGAACTTGTCACTCGCGACGCCGCCGATGCCTACTTCGCGGCGGCAATCAGACCGGAGCAACTCGGTCCTACCGCCGCCTGAAGACAAACTCCTCTGACCGCCTGTAACGGCCCCGTTACGATCGAATCGCAGCTGATACAGAGTCGCTACACAATGCCTGGGCAGGGAAATCGCCCTGCTACATCCCGTGCGTAATCTGCAGTCAGGTGAAAACGAACCGGCAACCGCCGGACCAGATTCCACCGATTATCGGCAGCAATCAACGGGAGAACGACCATGTCACTCAACCAGACCAGAACCAGGCAACGCGGATTCTTCAGCATCGGTATCGGCCTTGCCCTGGCCGCAATCTTCGCCAGCACCACAGCGGGCATCGTGGCCATTGAAAGCGATGACGACGAGATCGTGATGGAGCAAACCACCGACACCTACGCCCTGGTCGAGACGACCAGCAATACTCACTGAGCCCTGGCACGAGTCGGGGCTACTGACAGACCTGCCCTGCCCCGACTCGCTCCGGCGTCTCTGTTGTCATGAACCTGGAACGAGCGCGGCTGGACCTCGGGTCGGCGCACCAGGTATTCGACCTTGATGGCGCCGTCGTAACTGACCTCAGGAAATTCGGCGTGCCGTGCTGCGGCCTCACGCAGCACGTGGGTTGGGCCGTTCGAACCGAAGTCCGACCTGCATCGCCGGGTTGATTTCCGTCCCTGGCGACTACGCTAGAACTTCGCCTGCTGCCTGCGCACCTTGACCATCTTCTCCGAGGCGTCGACTGCCTCGGCGAGCGTCCTGATCCCCTGCGACTCGAGCAGGTCGAGCAGCCGGACGAAGATCTCCGCCGTGACCATCGAGTCACCCAGCGCGGTGTGCCGGTCGTGCACCTCAACACCAAGGCGTCGGGCAATGGCTTCGAGGGTGTGATCCGGTGTCTCGGCATGCAGGCAGACCGACAGCAGCAGCGTGTCCAGCACCGGGTTGCCGAAACGCACGTTGCTCCCGCCTTCCTTGAGATGGATGAACTTCATGTCGAACGCGGCGTTGTGCGCGACCAGCACCGCCTCGTCGACGAACGTCTTGAACTGGGGCAGAACCGACTGGATCGACGGCTTGTCCCGCACCATTTCGTCGGTGATGCCGTGAAAGCGGATCGAGCCATACGGAATGACCCGCCCTGGATTGACCAGGCGATCGAAGTTCTCGCCGCTCAGGATCCGCTGGTTGACGATGCGCACCCCGGCGATGGAGATGATCTCGTCACCGGCGGACGGCTGCAGACCGGTGGTCTCGGTGTCGAAGACGACGTACTCGAGGCTCTTCAATGGCCTGTCGCCAAGGTCACCGAGGGTGCGGACTTCATCGCTGAAGCTGAAATCGTAGAACTCCGGACGCTCGGGAAGCGGCTCGTCAGGCACCTCCCACTGGCGTCTCGAAGCCGGCAGCGGGATGCGCAGGTAGACACAGCCCACGTGCCGATGCGCCTTGCTCCAGACCTCGCTGTTGTGACGGGTGAGAACATCGGTAATGGTCGGGCTCTCCGGCTCCTCGGCAACCCGTTCCGCGCACCAGGCCTCGAGCGTCACCGGGTCGATCGGTTGGCCCTGCCAGATCAGGTCGAGGTAGACGCGCCGATCACCGAGCAGCGCCTCGATCTCTACCTGGACCACCGCTTGCTCCTCATCGATGCGCCGGATGAAGAACTCGATCAGCCTGGTGACGGAATGGCTGTCGACGTTCATCCACAGCGGCATCCCGGTCGCGCTCACCCGCACTTCACCGCGCCGCTCCAGCCGACGCGCGACGACCGAAACGAGATCCACCGAAAGGACGTCGGCCATCGGCCAGTGGGTGGAGATCAGCTCGCGGCTTTTCCTGGCGAGCGGATCGAATCGCTCGTTGAGCTTGGCGCTCTCCTGGTCGACCACCTCCAGGAACGCCTTGCGCATCACCGGCTCCATGCCAGGATCCGCGATGAGATTTTCGGTGGCGGCGCGCAGGTTCGCCAACGGGCCTCGCAACCCCTCGACCATCGCGCGGATCAGTACGTCGCGCTTGGCCACCACGTTGAGCTTGCGGGTGACGTCCTCGAAGGTCATGACGAAGACCGCCTTGTGCTCGAAGCGCGCGGGTACGAGGCTCATGTGGCAGTAGATGAGCACTTCGTTGTCGAGCGTTGCGCAGATGAACTCACTCTCCGGTCCGCCCTTCCCGGACGGCTCGTCATGCGAATCGCAGCGCAGCAGTTCCAGCGTGTGCTCGATCGGGTCACGGGTGCACAGGCCATAGAGTGAGCGGCCCAGGCCGAGCGCGTCGCTGTTACGGAACAGCCGTTGCGCGGCCGGGTTATAGAGCAGAATGTTGGCATTGACGTCGCACACCACAACCCCTTCCTTGAGCTTGCGGATGACCGTCTCGAGTTGCGCCTTCTGGTCCTCTAGGCGTGCCGCGCCCGTGGCGGCGGCCTCGGCGACCTCATGTCGCGCCTGGTACAGCGCGGTCCCGAGATCGTGCAATCTGCCGGGCAGGTTGCCGAGCAGGTGCGTGCCGGGGATCTCCAGATCGTGGGTCGGGTTGGTGGAGAGCATGATCGCCGCACCACGGCTCAGTGAGGCCAGCGGCCGCAGCAGAGACAATTCGATGAACGCCCATACCAGGGCCAGGAGCACGGACAACAAAAGCGCGAACAGGCCCAGCTCGAGGAGCAACTCGGTGCGCGGATCGATCACCCGCACGATGACGAAGAGCCTCCAGGCGAGCAGGCCGAGAGCTGCGAACAGGGCCGTCAGGACTGCCGCCAGCAGGCCCCAGAACTTGAGGCGATTATTCAGGGCTCACTCCATGGGCCGGATCAACGCGGCTCGTCGAGCAGGGCCTGCACCCTTTCGAGCAGCGCCTGCGTCGCAAAGGGCTTGGTCACGTAGCCGTCGGCACCGAGCGCCATACCTTTCTCCTGCTCTACCTGCCGCCCTTTGGCAGTCAGCATGAGAATGCGGATGTCACGGTAGTCGGGATTCTCCCGCAGCGCCTGGCAGACGGCGTAACCATTGACCCGCGGCATCATCACGTCGAGCAACACCAGGTCCGGTCGCTGCTGCTCGATGTCACGCAGGGCCTGTTCGCCGTTGGCGGCCGTGCGCACCGTGTAACCCGCCTTTTTCATCAGGTACTCGAGCGACAGGACGATGTTGGGCTCATCGTCGACAATCAGGATGTTTGCTGACATGACCGCCCCTCAAGGTGCAATGGGGTCCACTGCG
>CAXMPC010000187.1:0-2726 GCA_964195335.1 uncultured Gammaproteobacteria bacterium
AGGCTCCTGGTCGTCCGGTTCAGCAGGCGCGCGCCCAGCCGGTCCTCGAGTCGACTGACCTGCTTGCTGACCGCCGACGGGCTCAGTTTCAGCGCCCGTGCCGCACCGGAAAAGCTTCCCTCGGTGACGGTCCTGACGAAGATCGCCATCTCCTGGCTCTTGTCCATGGTCGTTTGCTCATTTGTGACAAATAGGCACAGATAATATGAACAATATGGGTATTAATCAATTTGGCGGCATCAATTACCATGCACTCATTGAATCAGGTGCAAGCGGAGCACCCCGACCCGACCAGGAGATTAGCCATGAAGACCGAGATGACCGAAATCAGCACCATCAGCCGCCAAGAGATCGACCGGATGATCGCCCGTGCCCGCCAGGAGCGTAGTGACTGGATCGCCATGGCATTGCGCGGACTGTTCAGGAAGTCCCGTCGCCCGGATATGGCCGTGGTCCCGGCCCACCCGCTTGCCTGCTGAACGTCGACTACGATTGGGCACGACTTCTCCCCCGACCATGTTGTCCTTTGGGGGGGTAGGAGTGCGGGCCCGGCAGGCGTAGGATGGCGCCCCGAGTACGATAGCCGTGGCTGTCGACCGTTCCGGGGACCTGCGAATGAAAAACGAACTGCAGAACGGCACACGCCGCGAGCTCGACGGCAAGTCGCGCATCTTTTACGAAGGCTACTGGGTACGCTGCTACAAGCCGCCGTCAGAGTCGCTGGAAGAGAAGAAAAAGCTGATCATGCGGCTGACCCGCCGCGCTTTCCACCACACCGAGCAGGGCATCAACACCCCGGGCAGCTGCCTGGCCATGGCGCGTGCCGCCTACGACGCCGAGACCGACCCGGCGCGCAAGCGCGTCAACGCCGCGATGCTCGCCGGTGCGCTGTTCAACCGCGCGACCGACATCTTCACCTCCATCGTGGATCTGGAACGGCGCGGCATCGCCATCGGTCCCGACAACGAACTGATGAAACAGTGCGGTGACTGCTTCCAGCAGGCGCTCGATCTCGGTGAGCAGGTCAAGCACTTCAGCGGCGAGGAGGGAGTGGACGAACTCTGGGGCGAACCGATGAAGGCGTTCCTGATGCCCATCGGTGAGTTCTACGGCACGCGCTACATCAAGATCGCCTGGGCTATGCGCGACATCGAGCGTATTTCCGAGGCGATGATTGAGATCGCCGAGGTCTTCGGCTTCAAGGGGTTCGTGCCGGCGATCACCGCCTACGATGCCATCTGCCTGCAGGTGTGCGATACGGCCAAGTACGATCCAGACAATTTCCAGATCTGGCCCTGCTACGTCGCCACCCGCGAGGCACTGATGGAACTCTGTGCCCGGCGCTCGTCGGAATCGGATCTCACCATGCGCATGCTGGACGACGACGCCTACCGGCTGGAGCGGGCCGGAATGGACCTGATCGGCTACCTTGCCGGCACCCGGGTGCCGATGGCCAAGAGCCTGCAGAACTTCCTCGACAAGTGCGAGTCGATTCACCTGCGCAAGCAGGTGATCGAGGGGGATGCGGCCGCCACCGGCTGAGGCGGACGCCGTCTCTCTCAGGGGTCGGAATCAGCGATTTTTTTAATCCCGGTCGCACGCAGCACATCCGTCAGGGCGGTTGCCGGGCGCTCGGCCAGATTCGTGATGACCTGCCACAGCCGTTCGGTACTCTCGGCCCCGATCATTGCCTCTGCCTTGACCCGTAGCCTGGTTTGCTTTTTCGCCAGCGGTATCGGATCGGCCAGGTCGTGTTCGGCAACCAGGTGCCGGCCGTCATCGAGGGTGATCTCGATCCGTGCCGCGGTTTCCGCGACGTCCGTATCGGTCATCACTTCAACCCGGTCACGCAGCGCGATCAACCCGGGTCGGGTACAGATCGTGTCAGAGAAACTTGCCAGTGCGGCGGTGTCGATGCCGCTAAGTACCATCGCCGCCGTCAGCCGGTAACTGAACTTGGCCTCCAGCCCGGTCGTCGGTGCCGGGATATTGCACACCTTGAGCCAGGTCGGGTGAGTCGTCAGCGTCACGCTGGCAACCCGCTCCGGTTGGATGACGTGGGTCGTACGCAGGGCGAGCAGCGCTTCGAGTGCGGCGTGGGTGCCGTGGCAACAGGCGTGGAACTTGTACTGGATCGCCTCGAACAGGTAGCTGCCGGCGGGCGGCTCGATCTCGTTCAACTCCGCGACGTGGGTTGCGGCGAACCCCTGCGGGCACTCGATACCGTCGGGACGTGAGACGAAGCCGAGGGATGCCAGGGTGGCGGCCTCGACGCCGTTGGCTGCTGCCATGCCGGCATGGAACGGCTTGCCCATGGTGCCGAACTGCGATTTCAGGCCGGAGGCGCGGGTGGCGGTGAGACCGAGGGCGTGGCTGGTGGTGTCGACATCGAGCCCGAGCAGGCGTGCACATGCGGCGGTGGCGCCGAAGCTGCCGGAAGTCGCCGTCTGGTGGAATCCATGCCGGTAGTGGCCGGGCCCAAGCGCGGCACCGAGGCGGCAGGCGGCCTCAACGCCGACGAGGTAGGCGGCCAGGAGGTCGGCGCCCGAGGCGTCGGTCTGCTCGGCGACGGCCAGCGCCGCCGGCAACACGGCCACCGTCGGGTGGCCGATGTGACCGAAATGGGTGTCGTCGTAGTCGAGGGCGTGGGAGAGGGTGCCGTTGGCCAGCGCCGCGGCGCGTGCCGGAAGGCGCTCGTCCAGGCCGAGGACGGTCGCCTCGGGTCG
>CAXMPC010000188.1:0-2716 GCA_964195335.1 uncultured Gammaproteobacteria bacterium
AGTCGCCATCGAGGTGCCGGTCTTGACGTCGAGGACATTGAAATAGGTTGCACTGAGGATGTTGGTGCCGGGTGCGGCGGTGTCGACGCTCAGCGAGCCGATGTTGGTAAACGTGGTCGCTTGATGCGCCTGGTCCGATGCGGCGATGCAAACCAGATTGTCCTGAGGGAAGGCGCAGGGGTAGTACCGGGTCACCGGGTTACCGTCATCGCCGCCTCCGTCGGTGTCGTCGCCGAGCCCGTCAAACCCGCCGTTACCAGCCGCGGCAATCACCAGCACGCCGGCGGCGCGGGCGTAGTCGATGGCGTTGCTGAACAGGGTGTCGAATGGCAGCTCGCCGCCGAAACTGAGATTCAGCAGGCTGGCCCCGTTGTCGACGGCGAATTCGATCGAGGCGATGACGTCAGCCGTCGATAGCCCGCTCAGGAAGCCGCCGGCGCGAAGGGCCATGATTTCGGCATTCCAGCAGACCCCGCTCGTCCCCGTTGCGTTGTTACCGACCGCCCCAAGGATCCCTGCGACGTGAGTGCCGTGATCGTCCTCGGCGACTCCAAGATCGGGCATTGGATCGGCGTCGTTGTCTGCGAAGTCCCAGCCGTGGTTGGGGTAGGTCGGTGTGCCGTCCCACATCGCCCCGGCAAGATCGGCGTGGGCATGGTCGACGCCGCTGTCGATGACTGCAACGACTACCCCGCGGCAGTCGGTCTGCACATCCCAGGCCTGCTCCAGTCCCATGTCGGCACCCGGCTGACCCGGGTTATTGAACGGGTAGTTGGCGCCGGTCACTGTCTGGCCGGTGTTCCTGGCGGCCCAGAGTTCGCCGAGCTCGAGGTCGTTTGGCAGTGCGGCAGGGTAGTAGAGGTAGTTCGGCTGGGCGAGTTCGATGCCATCGAGGCCGCGCAGGTAGGCGACCGCCTGGGTCACCGGAGTGGTCGGGTCGAGCCGGATGCGTTGAAGGCCTCTCCGGCTTCTTGTCGTCGCTTGACCCATGGCGGCGATAGCCGGGGTGAGGGTCCGTTCGGCCTCGGCGTCGGCAAACCGGATCAGCACCTCACCCGGAACATGAGTGGGTCGCGCCTTGCTGTCAGCACCCGCCACCGTAGGCGCCAGAGCCACCAAGGCGAGAAGCCAGAGCGCGGCCGTTCTCATGGCACGGCCACCGCCAGCTCGGCCGATGGAGCGCTGCCGCCAGCATTGATGGCCGAATGGGCCGCCACGCGGACGTACCAGGTGCCGGCGGTCAGTTGCAGTGCGGCCATGGTCGGGGTCAGGCCTGAGAGCGGGTTGTAGGGAACGGTCACCAGTGTCGCCAGTCCGAGAGCGACATTAGGGGTGCTGGCGTAGTAGAGGCGGTAGCCGCCACCGACGTTATTGACCCCTGCCTCCCGGTTCGCCACCCAGTTGACTGTGACCGCGCAGGGAGCAGCGCAGACCGGAGGTGGCGCCGGGGGCACCGGTGTGGCGGAGCCACCCCCGCCGCCACCGCAAGACGTGAGCAGGAGGAGCAGCGGCAGAAGGAGCGAGTGGTGCGGACGCATGAGGCAGTTACCGGTCAGCCGTTGGCATCGCTTGGGATCCTGGAGGTTCCGTCGACGGACAGATTATGGCTAGCGTAGCCGATCACGCGCCTCGTGGTGGCCGGAGTGCAGGGGCGGGACAAAAAAATGCCCGTCAGGATGTGACGGGCATAAACCACCAAAAGGAGGATGGAGGAGAACTCTCAAGATAGGGGGAATGTTGCAGTGCATCAAGCGGAAACAGCTTGTTTGTTGCGCTGCATCAATTTGTCCGTATTACAGGGCATCCAAGGGGGCAGCAGACACAAGTTTTCACTGATTCCATACCTGTGAGGCATGAATGGGCAAGGGGAGTTGAGGGCGTGACCTGATGGGCACTTGGACGGGTCAGGGGAAAGGAAAAGCCCGCACTCGGCGGGCTTTCGGTAACATCCTGTTTTTACTTGGCTCCCCGGGACGGGCTCGAACCGCCGACCCAGTGATTAACAGTCACTTGCTCTACCAGCTGAGCTACCGGGGAAAGGTAAGGGGCGGAATGGTAATGGCCTCACCCTGAGGGGTCAATAGCGACGCGGATCCATTCAGTCGCTACCGAGCAGTGTCGCCCGGTCGATCGGCCCGTAAGGGGAGTTTCGTACCCGGTCGTGCTCGTCCATCCGGTAGTGGACGAAGTCAGGCACCCGTTCGAAATGCATGAAGGGGTTGCCTTCGCGCTGCTCGTCGATGGTCGAGGTCGGCTTGACCGCGTAGTTGTGGCCGGGATGGATGATGGTCTCTCCCGGCAGTGCCTCACCGATACGTCGCAGGGTGCTGTGCATCATCTCCGGATCACCGCCGCGCAGGTCGCAGCGGCCGCAGCCGAAGACGAACATGGTGTCGCCGGCAATCAGGTGACCGGGGAGGTGCAGGCAGGCCGAGCCGGGAGTGTGGCCGGGGGTGTGCCAGAATTCGATCGGGGTCTCGCCGATCTGCACGATGTCGCCACCGTGGTGGAGGGTCGGCACCACCGGGCAGGCACCCCAGAAGTCGGCTTCGTCCTTCAGCAGGTGGACCTGGGCATCGGTCTCGGCCAGCAGGGCCTCCACTCCATTGATGTGGTCAGGATGGCTGTGGGTCAGCAGCACGTCGGTGATGCGGGTCTCCTGCTCGCGCGCCATCTCCAGGATCGCCGGCACGTCCCAGGCCGGGTCGACGACCGC
>CAXMPC010000189.1:0-28535 GCA_964195335.1 uncultured Gammaproteobacteria bacterium
ACTTGATCTTGGCTTCCTTGTAGATCACGTGCTTGCGCACGACCGGATCATACTTCTTGATCTGCATCTTCTCCGGCATGTTCCGCTTGTTCTTGTCGGTGGTGTAGAAGTGGCCGGTGCCGGCGCTGGAGACGAGTCGGATCTTGTCACGCATGTCCGTCCCTCCTCAGAGTTTCTGGCCGGTGGCGCGCAGTTCGGAGAGCACCGTGTCGATGCCCTTCTTGTCGATGATGCGCATACCCTTGGCTGACAAGCGCAGTTTGACCCAGCGCTGCTCGCTCTCCACCCAGAAGCGATGGTTGTGGAGATTCGGCAGGAAGCGCCGCCGCGTCTTGTTGTGAGCGTGGGAGACGTTGTTCCCGCTGATCGGCCGTTTGCCGGTGATCTGACAGACTTTGGACATCACTGCTAACCTTGAAAATACGGCTCGCCGGCGGTTCCGCCGACAAAAGAGGCGAATTTATAGCAGGATGGGACGGGCCGCGCAAGTTCTACAGGACGCCGCGCTCGGCCAGGGAGACCGGTCTGCCATCGCCGACGATGAAGTGGTCGAGCAGGCGCACCTCGACCAGCCCCAGCGCATCGCGCAGCCGCTGGGTCATCACCTGGTCGGCGGCGCTCGGTTCCGCCACCCCTGAAGGGTGGTTGTGAGCAACGATCATCGCCGCCGCGTTCAGTGCCAGCGCACGACGTACCACCTCGCGTGGATGCACGGTGGCGCCGTCGAACGTGCCGACCGAGAGCTCTTCACAGGCGACGACACGGTGACGATTGTCGAGGAACAGGCCGAGAAAGATCTCGCGGTCGTGATGGCGCAGACGGCTGATGAGGAACTGGCGCGTCAGTTCCGGGCTGGTCAGGGCGTCGCCACGGGCGAGCGTGGCCTCGAGGTGGCGCCGGGCGAGCTCGAGGGTGGCGGCGAACTGGGTGTACTTGGCTTCGCCGAGGCCGGGCAGGGCACAGAAGCGGTCGCGTTCGGCCTCGAGCAGGCCGCGCAGCCCGCCGAAGTGGCCGAGCAGTTCGCGGGCCAGGTCGAGGGCGCTGCAGCCGCGGCGTCCGGTGCGCAGGAAGATGGCGAGCAGTTCCGCATCCGACAGCGCCGCGGGACCCCGCGCCAGCAGCTTTTCCCGTGGCCTTTCGGCCAGCGGCCAGTCCGTGATCGGCATTCCACCTCCCTGTGTAACGCCTCGTCGTTTGACGATAGACTCTAGCCTCATATGGACGCTCTGGCCAACCGCAACATATTGCTCGGTATCACCGGCGGGATCGCCGCCTACAAGGTGGCCGAGTTGACTCGCCTGCTGGTCACCGCCGGTGCCTCGGTGCGGGTGGCGATGACCCCGGCCGCGCAGACCTTTATCACCCCGCTGACCATGCAGGCACTGTCCGGCAACCCGGTCCATACCGATCTCCTCGACCCGGCGGCCGAGGCCGCGATGGGGCATATTGAACTGGCGCGCTGGGCCGATGTGGTGCTGGTGGCGCCGGCCACGGCCGATTTCATCGCCCGCTTTGCCCATGGCCACGCCAACGACCTGCTCAGCACCCTCTGTCTCGCGACCCGGGCGCCACTGGCCCTGGCGCCGGCGATGAATACCCAGATGTGGTTGCACCCGGCGACCCAGGCCAACTGTGCGCTGCTGGCGTCACGCGGCACCACCCTCCTCGGTCCGGGCGAGGGCGACCTGGCGTGCGGTGAGACCGGCCCTGGCCGGATGCTTGATCCTGTCGACCTGATCGCGGCCCTGCCTACGCTGCTCGGAGGTGGGCTGCTGGCCGGACAACGCGTGATGGTGACGGCCGGACCGACGCGCGAGGCGGTCGACCCGGTGCGCTACCTGAGCAACCGGAGCTCCGGCAAGATGGGCTTCGCCGTCGCCGCGGCAGCCGCCGGTGCCGGAGCCAGGGTGACCCTGGTGAGTGGACCGGTGGCGCTGGCGACGCCGGCTGGAGTGACCCGGGTCGATGTCGAGAGTGCCGAGGAGATGCGTGCTGCGGTGCAGGGCGCCGTGGCCGATTGCGACATCTATATCGGCGCCGCCGCGGTGGCCGACTATCGGCCACAACGGGTGGCAACCGAGAAGGTGAAGAAGAATGCGGGCTCACTGAACCTCGAACTCGAGCGGACCGAGGACATCCTCGCCGAGGTCGCGGCCAGAGATGAGGGTCCATTCACCGTCGGTTTCGCCGCCGAGACCGAGAAGGTGGTCGAGCACGCCCGGGCTAAACTCGAGGCCAAGGGGCTCGACCTGGTGGCTGCCAACCGCGTCGGCAACGGGCTCGCCTTCGACCGTGACGATAACGAACTGGAACTGATCTGGTCGGGCGGCGGGCTGCGGCTGCCTCGCGCACCCAAGACTCTTCTCGCCCGTCAACTGATCGATCATATCGCCGAGCGTTACCATGCCACACGACGTCAAGGTCAAGATCCTCGATCCGAGGATCGGTGACACCATCCCGATGCCCCACTACGCCACGGCCGGCTCGGCCGGGCTTGACCTGCGTGCCTGCGTAGATGCCCCGATGGATATAACCCCGGGCGAGACTCACCTGATTCCGACTGGCATTGCCATTCACCTTGACGATCCTGAATTGGCGGCGATGCTGCTGCCACGCTCAGGTCTTGGTCACAAGCACGGCATCGTTCTCGGCAACCTGGTCGGGTTGATCGACAGCGACTATCAGGGCCAAATCTTCGTCTCTTGCTGGAACCGGTCCGATGACTCCTTTACCATCGCTGTAGGGGAGCGCATCGCCCAGATGGTCATCGTCCCGGTGGTGCACGCGAACTTCAGCGTCGTCGACGATTTCGAGACCAGCTCTCGAGGTGACGGCGGTTTCGGCCATTCGGGTCGACATTGAACGGCTGCTAAAACGACATGAAACTGCCGAGCCTTCCCAAGCCCTCCTTCAAACTGCGTAAGGGCAGTGATTTCGACACGCCGGACGATCCCAAAAAGAAAAAGTCCAAAAAACGCAAGACTACCGGAGCAGGTGGACTCAAACTGCCCACCTTCGCTATGGCGATCATTATTTGCGGAACGCTCTTTTTCGGAGCCGTGCCAGCCGCCGTGGTGCTGCTCGGCGCACAGTCTGCGGCCGGCATCGTCGAAAGCCAGGCACGTATCGCCGGAGGCGCGGTTCGGACCCAGGTACAAGCCGGGCTGGCCCCCGCCATCACCACCGCCGTCACGGTGGCAGGCGGGATGGTCGACCCTGAATTATTCGACCCGGCGCGGGAGACAGAGCGGGTGGCGTTTGCCAAGGTGCTGGTGCCGAGGTTCCCCGGCGCCAAGCGGGTGAGCCTGCTGCCGGCCGGGTACGATGCGCTCGACCAGGAGGCCGACCCACCGATCAGTTATGCCGACATCGAGCAGTTCAGCGCAGCCGAGGCCCAGCTGGGTATGGCGATGCCGCTCGAGGTCTACCAGTTCGGCACACCGCAGGCGCACATCAACCTGGTGAGTGCCATTGCGGAAGGTGCCGGTGAGACGGCCAAGGCGCGTGGCCTGCTGGTCGTCAGCTACGATCTTTCACTGCCGCGGCAGGCACTACGTGACGCCGCTGGTATCGTCGGCTACGCCGAACTGGTGCAGATCACCGGTGGCAAGCAGCTGGTCCTGGGGCGCACCGGCAGTGAAGGCCACAAGAGCGGTCCGGCCTTGGCCAGCGAAAAGGTTCCGGGTACCCGCTGGACCGTGCGCTACTGGCCCGAGGCAGGGGCGGCCAGTGCCATCGGCATCCCCTTGGAGCAGCTGCTGATCGTATTCGGCGGTGCGCTGTTGCTGTTCCTGCTCGCGGTCTACCTGGTCTTCCGCTGGCTTGCGGGAGCGATGCGCCAGGATCAGGCGGTGATCATCAAGCTGGTGACGCAACTGGTTGAACGTGGCGGGCGTGCCAACTATCCGGTCAAGCTGGCCAGCTTCCGTGCCATGGTCAAGCTGATCAGCATGCTCTCCCCGCAGATGGTCGCGGCACAGCAGGCCTCGGCGCAGCAGCAGGCTGCGGCCACGACTTCGGCTGCTGAAGAGACGCCGGCAGCTGAGGGTGAGGCCGCGGCCAAGCCAGAGCCCAAGGGGTCGCCCTTGTCGAGTCTGTTCGACGACCTTGAACTGCCCGACCTTGGTGCCGAGGCGCCTGTAACCGCACCTGCAACGGACCCGACAGAGGTCAAGGTGCCGAGTTCGATTTTCCGCGCGTACGACATTCGCGGGGTCGTTGGCAGTACGCTCAATCCCGGTGTCGCACACCAGATCGGCAGGGCGGTAGGCAGCGCCGCGCTCGACCGCGGTCAGCAGGTGGTGGTGATTGCCCGCGATGGACGCCTGTCCGGTCCGCAGATGCTCGAATCGCTCGCCGGCGGCCTCCAGGGCAGTGGCCGGGACGTGGTCAATATTGGGCTGGTGCCGACCCCGGTACTCTACTTCGCCACCCACCACCTCGGGGCCGCTTCCGGGGTCATGGTCACCGGCAGCCACAATCCACCCGACTACAACGGCTTCAAGATCGTGCTCGATGGCGAGGCGCTGTCGGGCCAGGCGATCCAGGGACTCTACCAGCGGCTCGAGACCGGCGACCTGAGCAGTGGTGCGGGTAGCGCGCGGGAAGAGAAGATTATCGATGATTACGTCGATCGCATAGTTGCCGACGTCCATCTCGCTAAGCCGCTGAAGGTGGTGATCGACTGCGGCAACGGAGCCGCCGGCGCTGTGGCCCCGGCCCTGTTCAGTGCGCTCGGCTGCGAAGTGGTCGAGCTCTATTGCGAAGTTGATGGCCAGTTCCCGAATCACCATCCTGACCCAAGCCAGACCGAGAATCTGCAGGATCTGATCGAGACCGTGCAGAGAGAGGGGGCCGACGTCGGGCTCGCCTTCGACGGTGACGGTGACCGGCTCGGGGTGATCGACTCCCAGGGTAATGTCATCTGGCCAGACCGGGTGATGATGCTGTTCGCCCGTGACCTGCTGTCGCGCCACCCGGACGCCGAGATCCTGTTCGACGTCAAGTGCAGCCGCAACCTCGCCAGCGTCATCAAGCAGAGCGGGGGGCGGCCGACCATGTGGCGCACCGGCCACTCACTGATCAAGGCGAAGATGCGCGAGTCGGGCGCCCTGCTTGCCGGGGAGATGAGCGGCCACTTCTTCTTCGCCGAGCGCTGGTTCGGCTTTGACGATGGCCTTTACGCCGGGGCTCGCCTGCTCGAGATTCTCTCCGGCCTCGAGACGGCGAGCAGTGAGGTGTTCGCCGGGCTGCCAGACAGCATCTGCACGCCTGAACTCAAGATCACCGTTCCCGACGGCGCCCAGCACGCCATCGTCGAACGCCTGGTCGCGCAGGGGCAGACGCAATTCCCGGGCGCCGAGGTCATCACCATCGACGGTCTGCGGGTCGAATTCCCCGAGGGCTGGGGTCTGGTGCGGGCCTCGAATACCACGTCGAACCTGATCCTGCGATTCGAGGCTGACAGCGAGGAGGGGATCAAGGCGATACAGGAGCGTTTCCGCGCCCTTCTGCTGGCCATCGAAGGCAGCCTGGAACTGCCGTTCTGAGCCCCATGCCAGAACCACATCGGATCCTGCGATCATGAGTCTCGATGCATCCCGGGCCGGTGAAGTGGCTCACGTCCTCACCGAAGCCCTGCCCTACATCCAGCGTTTCAGCGGCCGCACCGTGGTGATCAAGTACGGTGGCAATGCCATGGTCGACGAAGAGCTGAAGAGTGGCTTCGCCCGCGACGTGGTGCTGATGAAGCTGGTCGGCATCAACCCGGTCGTGGTCCACGGCGGCGGACCGCAGATCGGCAAACTCCTCGAACGCATCGGCAAGGAGAGCCGATTCGTCGACGGCATGCGCGTCACCGACAGCGAGACCATGGACGTCGTCGAGATGGTCCTCGGCGGCCTGGTCAACAAGCAGATCGTCAACCTGATCAACCGTCATGGCGGCCGTGCTGTCGGCCTGACCGGCAAGGATGGCGGCATGATCCGGGCACGTAAGATGACCATGACCCGGGAGAACCCGGAGCTGCAGGCACCCGAGATCGTCGACATCGGCCATGTCGGCGATGTCACCAAGATCGATCCGGCACTGGTCCACATGCTCGACGGCGGTGACTTCATCCCGGTGGTTGCGCCGATCGGGGTGGGTGAGGACGGCACTTCCTACAACATCAACGCTGACCTGGTCGCTGGCAAGCTGGCGCAGGTGCTGCAGGCCGAGAAACTGATCCTGCTGACCAATACGGCGGGCCTGCTCGACAAGCAGGAGAAGTTGCTGACCGGGCTCAGCGCGGCCGAGGTCGACGACCTGGTTGCCGACGGCACCATCCACGGCGGTATGCTGCCGAAGATTCGCTGTGCGCTGGATGCGGTCAATGGCGGCGTGCGCTCGGCACACATCATCGACGGCCGGGTAAGGCACGCGGTGATGCTCGAACTTTTTACCGACGAAGGGGTAGGTACGCTGATCCGGGGCGGGCGCCGGGCATGACGGCAGTAGGCAGCGAGGTCACGCCGCGCCGCCAGCAGATCCTCGAGGCCCTGGCACGTGAACTCGAGCAGGCGCCTGGTCAGCGGATCACCACCGCTACCCTCGCGCGTTCGGTCGGAGTTTCCGAGGCCGCCCTTTACCGGCACTTCCCGAGCAAGGCGCGGATGTTCGAGGGACTGATCGAATTCGCCGAAGAGGCCATCTTCGGCCGGGTCGGGCGGATCCTCGAGGAGGCCGAGAGCGCGCCGCGCCGCTGCGAACACATCCTCGCCCTGGTCCTGGCCTTCGGTGAACGCAACCCGGGGATCACCCGGATCCTGCTCGGCGACGCGCTGGTCGGCGAAACACCGCGGCTGCGCACCCGTGTCGAGCAGTTCTTCCGTCGCCTCGATACCCAGATCAAACAGGTGCTGCGTGAGGGTGAAATGCGTGGTGAACTGCCGCGTGGGCTGTCGGTCGGTGCGGTCAGCAGCCTGCTGGTCGCGGTGGTCGCCGGCCGTCTGCTGCTCTACGTGCAGAGTGGTTTCGGCGACAAGCCGACCCGTGACTGGGAGGCGCAGTGGCGGTTGCTGGTCGCCGGCCTCTGTGATGGCGCGCCCGACGTCTGATCCGGGTGGTCTTGGCGAGCCCTACTGTTTCGCCGGCTCCTCCGCTGGCAACCCCTTGAGCTCCCGGTAGCGACTGATATCGGCACCGTAGGTGGCCCTGATCCGTTCCTGGTCGGCGCGTAGCGCCTCGATACGGGTTTCGTTGCGGGCGATCTGCTCTTCGGTGGCGGTGATGTCGTTGAGCAGCTTGTCGTTCATCTTGCCGCCGCTGCGTTCGATGTCGGCCGCATTCTTGCGCTGACGGTCGAGCAGTGCCTCACGCTCGCGGATCTGCCCTGCGGCGACGGTGATCTGGCCTTCGAGCGACTGGATCTTGCCATCGCGGGCCAACGCCAGGCCATCGACCGAGTCGTAGGTGCTGAGCAGCAGGCGGTCGTGCAAGCGTTGCCGCTCGATCTCCTTGTCACGAGCCTCCTTTTCCTCGCGCAGGCGCTTTTCCTCGGCAAGTTGTTCCGGGGTCTTGTCCTTCTCCTGAACCGTATCAATGGTGAATCCCTGCTTGTTCAGCTCCTCTTTCTTGGTGTCCTGCTTGGCGTACTCCGGCGGGATGGTGCTGCCGAAGTGGGTAGTACCCTCTTCGTCGACCCACTTGTAGATCGCCGCCGCGGCGATCACGGGCAGGAAAACGAGGGCCAGGGCCAGAAGGGTGGTGGAGAGGTGTCTGGTGATGGTTCGCATGGCGGTACCTTGTCGCGTACTGGCTTGATGGTAGCAGTCTAGCGCTACTCGTTCAGGCACCGTAGCGCTCGCGGTAGGCGCGAATCGCGGCGAGTGGCTCGGTCATGGCTACGTCCTCGGCAAGGAACTCGACCAGCTGCTCGAGACGGACAATGGCGGTCACCGGCAGTCCGTACTCCTGTTCGACCTGCTGGACGGCGGAGAGTGCGTCGGTGCCCCGCTCCTGGCGGTCGAGTGCGATGGCGACCCCGGCTGCCTCGGCACCGGCGGCCTCGATCAGCTCGAGAGAGGCGCGCACCGAGGTGCCGGCGGAGATCACGTCGTCGATGATCAGGACCCTGCCGGCCAGTGGTGCGCCGACGATCACGCCACCCTCGCCGTGGTCTTTCACCTCCTTGCGGTTGAAGGCGTAGGGAAGGTCGCGGTCGTAGTGGTCGGCCAGGGCGATAACGGCCGTGCTGGCCAGCGGGATGCCCTTGTAGGCGGGCCCGAAGAGCATGTCGAAGCCGATCCCCGAATCGTCGATCGCCGCGGCGTAGTAGCGACCGAGCCGGGCCAGCGCGCCGCCGCTTGCAAACAGGCCGGCGTTGAAGAAATAGGGGCTCACGCGTCCGGACTTAAGGGTAAAGCTGCCGAAGCGGAGGACGTCGCTGGCGATGGCGAAACGGATGAAGTCGCGCTGATAGTCGTGCATGGTCGGGCCACCGAAAAGGGCATGATACACGCGCACAAGCGGCTGCCGTGAACCGCTCTGCTAGAATTCTACCGCCCAGGAATAGAGTCATGGATTCGACCTACGCTACCCTGCTCGCCGCGCTTTTCGTCGGACTGTTCGGCACCGTCCACTGCATTGCCATGTGCGGCGGCATCGCCGGGGCACTCTCCGCCGGCCTGGCGCCCGAGGTGCGAAATCGTGATCGCGCCACCCTCTGGTGCCAGCTCGGTTACAACACTGGGCGCATCATCAGCTATGTCGTCGCGGGTACGGCCGTAGGGCTGCTCGGGCGGCTGCTGGGCAGCACCGCCGGCCTCGAACTGGCCCGGGTCCTGCTCCAGGGCCTGGCCGGCCTGTTCATGCTGCTGCTCGGGCTCTACCTGACCGGCTGGTGGCCGTTACTGGCCAGGCTCGAGCAGGCCGGTAGCCGTCTCTGGCGCCACGTCGAACCACTGGGACGCCGGCTGCTGCCGATTCGCAGCCCGTTCGGGGCGGTGCCGCTCGGCATGGTCTGGGGTTGGTTGCCGTGCGGCCTGGTCTACAGCGCCCTGGCGTTGGCGGCAGCCAGCGGCAGCGCCACTGGCGGGGCCTTGGTGATGCTCGCTTTCGGCATTGGCACGCTGCCATCGATGCTGGGCGCCGGCCTGATGACGGCCCGGGTCCGCTCGTTGACCGGTCAGCGCATGCGGATCGCGGCCGGGGTGTTGGTGCTGGCCCTGGGTGTGGCCAGCCTGGGTACGCTGGCACTTCACCTGACCGGTGGCGGACACGGCAACGCAACGGCCATGCCGGTCACTCACGGCCACTAGCCCGACGCAGCCCCAGGCTAGCGCCGGCGCAGCCGGTAGATGCAGATATCGCCCAGCAGGCGTGGCAGTAATCGCAAGCTGAGCCCACTGCGATGGGCTTGGTCGACCACCGTCCGCTGCAGGATCTCGATGCCGAGCGAGTCGCATAGCACCTCGAAGTCGGCCACGGTACACAGGTGGATGTTGGGGGTGTCGTACCACGTGTTGGGCAGCGCCCGCGACATCGGCATCCGGCCCATCGCCAGCTGCAGCCGGCAGCGCCAGTGGCCGAAGTTGGGGAAGGTCACGATCCCCTCACGGCCCACGCGCAGCATCTCCTCGAGCAGCATGTTCGGGTGGGCGACCGCCTGCAGGGTTTCGGTCATGACGACCATGTCGAAGCTGGCATCGCGGAAATCACCCAGACCATGGTCGAGGTCGTACTGCAGGACGTTGACCCCGGAGGCGACACAGCGCTCGACGTTGGCCGGGTCGATCTCAAGGCCGTAGCCGTGGACCTGGCGGCTGCTCGCGAGATGGGCGAGCAGGGTGCCGTCGCCACAACCGAGATCGAGCATGCGGCTGCCCGGGGCAACCCAGTCGCTGATCAGTTCGAGGTCGGGGCGCATCTCAGGCGACCTCTGCGGCGACCCGCGTCATGTAGTTGGTGAACACCGCGCGGTAATGCGGGATTGGCGCGAGGAAGGCGTCGTGTCCGTGCGGTGCCTCGATCTCGGCGTAGCTGACTTCCTTGCCGGCATCGACCAGGGCACGGACGATCTCGCGCGAACGGGCCGAAGAGAAGCGCCAGTCGGTGGTGAACGAGATGACCAGGAAGCGCGCCAGCACTCCCTCGAGAGCGCGGGCGAGATCATCGTCGAAGTCGGCCGCCGGATCGAAATAATCGAGCACCTTGGTCATCAGCAGGTAGGAGTTGGCATCGAACTTGTCGACGAACGAGCGGCCCTGGTGGCGCAGGTAGCTTTCGATCTGGAATTCAACATCGAAATTGAAGTTGAGCCGTCCCTCACGCAGTTCGCGGTCGAACTTGGAGCGCATCGAATCTTCGGACAGGTAGGTGATGTGGCCGAGCATCCGCGCCAGTATCAGTCCCTGGCGCGGTACCACTCCCTTGGCGTAGTAATGCCCTTGGTGGAAGTCGGGGTCGGTCAGGATCGACTGACGCGCGACCTCGTTGAAGGCGATGTTCTGGGCGCTTAGCTTGGGTGCGGCGGCGATCACCAGGGCATGGCGGATGCGCTCGGGAAAATCGATGGCCCACTGCAGCGCCTGCATGCCGCCGAGACTGCCGCCGATGACCGCGGCCCAGCGTTCGATGCCCAGCCTGTCGGCCAGTAGCGCCTGGCTCTGAACCCAGTCACGTACGGTGACGAACGGAAAGTCAGGGCCGTAGGGCTGGCTGGTCGCGGGGTTGGTGGAGCTCGGTCCTGTGCTCCCTTTGCAGCCACCCAGGTTGTTGAGGCTGACGACATGGAAGCGGTTGGTGTCGATCGGTTTGCCGGGGCCGATATAGGCATCCCACCAGCCTGGCTTGTCCTCTTCGGTCGCGTGGTAGCCGGCAGCGTGATGGTCGCCCGACAGGGCGTGGCAGATCAGGATGGCGTTACTGCGCGCGGCGTTGAGCTCCCCGTAGGTCTCGTAGACCAGGTCGTAGGTGGGGAGAGTTCTGCCGCTGACCAGCCCCAGGGATTGGTCGAAGTGCAGCGTCTGTGGTGTCACAAGGCCGACCGAGTCGGCCGGGAAGGTATCCGGCATCGGTTCAGGCTCGTGTCATGGGGGGCCGCGGTGCGGAATCAGGCGGTCAGTCTAGACAGCGCGCCAAGGGTGCGCAACCGCCCGATTCAGGTGGGCGCAATGTCCTCGGGCAGGTGGGCAGGGGAAATCACACGCACCCGTTTGTTGCGACCGCCGCGGCCGCGCTCGAGGCGTATGTGGCTTTTCGGCACGGCGAACAACTCGGCGAGAAATGCGACCAGGGCGTTGTTGGCACGCCCTTCGACTGGCGGGGCGGCAACACGCACCTTCAGTGCACTGCCGTGGCGGCCAGCGAGTTCGCTGTGACGGGCGCCGGGCTGCACCCAAAGGTCGAGTAGCAGATCGTCGCCGTCCTTGCGGCAGTAACTCAATTCAGGGCCTGGGCGGCGGCGAGCAGCGGGGGGATGAGCAGCATCTTGGCCAACTGCAGGCCAAACAGGACCAGGATCGGTGACAGATCGAGCCCTGACATGGCCGGCAGCAGCCGTCTTGCGGGGCCGAGCAGTGGCTGATTGAAGCTGTAGAGCAGTGCGCCGAGCGGGTTGCGTCCCGGTTTGAACCAGCTCAGCAACGCCTGCACGAGCACACTGACGAAGTAGACATTGATCAGCAGCGTCAGCAATTCGGCCAGCGACCAGAAGATCAGTCCACCAAGACCCAGTGGCATGCCGCGCAGCGCCGCCACCACGGCCAGTGTCACCATCTGCACCACGACCAGCAACAGCAGCGAGGCGCCGTCGACGCGGGCGTTTCCCGGGATCACCCGGCGCAGCGGCTGCAGCACGGGCTGGGTTGCCTTGAGCACGATCTGTGACAGCGGGTTGTAGAAGTCGGCACGGCAGAGCTGCAGCAGGAAGCGTAACAGCAGCAGTAGCAGGACCAGGCCGAGGATGGCCTGGACCAGGAACTCGACCGGGTTCAACAGGTAGTCACGACCCATTGTCACGGTCCAGCAGCTCGGCCAACTCACCGGAGCGGTCGCGGGCAGCGTGCACCGCGCGTGCGACCAGCGCGGTGAGATCACCCTGGTCAAAGATTCCAAGAGCCGCTTCGGTGGTGCCGCCGGGTGAGGTGACCCGGGCACGCAGTGTGGCGGGGCTCTCGTCACTCGAGAGCGCCATGCGTGCTGCACCGAGCGCGGTCTCCAGGGTCAAAAGTCGCGCCGCCTCCGGAGCCAGGCCGAGCTCAACGGCGGCCTGCTCGAGTACCTCCATGAACAGGAAGAAGTAGGCGGGTCCGCTGCCGGAGAGCGCGGTCACCGCATCCATCAGCGCCTCGTCGTCGATCCACAGGGTCTGGCCTACGGCGCGCATGATCGATTCAGCACGGCTGCTTTGCTCATCGGTCACTTCGGCATTGGCGAACAGCGCCGTCGCCCCGCTGCGTACCAGCGCCGGGGTGTTTGGCATGGCCCTGACCAGCGCCAGCGGTTGGCCGAGCCAGCGGATGATCGATGCGACTCGGACCCCTGCGGCAATCGAGATCAGCAGCGGGGGACGGGTGCCGAGGTGGGGCACGAGTCCACTGACCACCTCGCGCAGCACCTGCGGTTTCACCGCCAGTACCAGCACGTCGACACGGGTGGCGACGGCGCCGTTGTCGGTCACCGCCTCGACGCCGAAGCTGCTGGCGAGCTCTGAGCACTTGTCCGCGCTCGGCTCGGCGACGCTGATCCGGGCGGCGTCGACCCCGCCCGCGGTCAGGCCTCCAACCAGGCTGCGTGCCATGTTGCCACCGCCGATGAATCCGATTCGGTAACTGTCCATGCGCGTCACCTTACTGGTTGCCGGTCGCGCCAGGCAAGGCGTCGCGTGGAGGTCTGGGACCGAACAGTGCGGTCCCGATACGGACCTGGGTCGCGCCTTCCAGGACGGCTGCCTCGAGGTCGTCCGACATGCCCATCGACAATGTGTCGAGTGGGATCCCGGCTGCGGTGATCGTGGTGGCGAGCTGGCACAGGGAGCGAAACGGAAGCCGTGCCTGCCCGGAATCACCTACGGGCGCGGGGATCGCCATCAGGCCACGCAAGCGCAGTCCCGGCAGGTGGGCGATCTCCGTGGCCAGCGTGAGGGCCTCTTCGGGCTTGGCTCCCGCCTTGGTCGCTTCGTCACTGATGTTGACCTGGAGGCAGACGTTCAGTGGCGGCAGGCCGGCCGGGCGCTGGTCGCTCAGGCGCCGGGCGAGCTTGAGACGGTCGACACTGTGCACCCAGGCGAAGTGCTCGGCCACGCGCCGGGTCTTGTTGGCCTGCAACGGTCCGATGAAATGCCATTCGAGGTCGAGCCCGGCGAGAGCATCGATCTTGGTCAGTGCCTCCTGCAGGTAGCTTTCGCCAAAGGCGCGCTGGCCGAGGCGGCTCAGGGCCGCTACTTCGTCCGCGCTGCGGGTCTTGCTGACGGCCACCAGCATGACCGCATCGGCGGGATGACCCGCGGCCGTTGCGGCTGCCGCGATTCGCGCATTGACCTGCTCAAAACGGTCGGTCAGGGTCGGCATGTTGCGGCCCTCTGCTGTTGTCTATACTTTACTGGCTCGTCCGGAGCCGGAAGCCGGGCGGAAAAATAACACAGCGGGGTAATCGAATGGACATCTCGGAACTCTTGGCGTTCTCTCAGAAGAATGGTGCTTCCGACCTGCACCTCTCGGCCGGGCTGCCGCCGATGATCCGCGTCGACGGCGACATCAAGCGAATCAACCTGCCGCCGATGGAGCACAAGGACGTACACTCGCTCGTCTACGACATCATGAACGACAAGCAGCGCAAGGACTACGAGGAGTTCCTTGAGACCGACTTCTCTTTCGAACTGCCCGGCGTGGCACGCTTTCGCGTCAACGCTTTCAACCAGAATCGCGGAGCCGCCGCCGTATTCCGCACCATCCCGACCAAGGTGCTGACCCTGGAGCAGCTGAACTGCCCAGCCCAGTTCAAGGAAATCGCCAGCGTTCCGCGCGGACTGGTTCTGGTTACCGGCCCCACCGGATCCGGCAAGTCGACCACGCTGGCGGCGATAGTCGATTTCGTCAACAACAGGGAACTCGGCCACATTCTCACCATCGAGGACCCGATCGAGTTCGTCCATGAGTCGAAGAAATCGATCGTCAATCAGCGCGAGGTGCACCGCGACACCCTGGGGTTCAACGAGGCGCTGCGCTCGGCCTTGCGCGAGGATCCAGACATCATCCTGGTCGGCGAAATGCGCGATCTGGAGACCATCCGCCTGGCGTTGACCGCGGCGGAGACCGGTCACCTGGTGTTCGGCACCCTGCACACGGTATCAGCGGCCAAGACCATCGACCGCATCATCGACGTCTTTCCGGCCGCCGAGAAGGATATGGTCCGGTCGATGCTTTCAGAAGCACTGCGCGCCGTCATTGCGCAGACGCTGATGAAAAAGATCGGCGGCGGCCGCATCGCCGCGCACGAGATCATGATCGGCACCCCGGCGATCCGCAACCTGATCCGTGAGAACAAGGTGGCGCAGATGTACTCGGCCATCCAGACCGGCACCTCGATCGGTATGCAGACCCTCGAGCAGTGCCTGGTCGACATGGTGCGCAAGGGTCTGATCAGCATGCAGGACGCCCGCCAGAAGGCCAACGTGAAGGAAAGCATCCGCTAGTCGCGGACAGAGGAGAGAGCTGCTATGGCCATGGATTTCGTCGATCTGCTGAAGATGTGCGTCGACCAGAAGGGGTCGGACATCTTCATCACCGCCGGGGCCGCCCCGTCGATCAAGGTCAACGGCGTGATCAATCCGGTCACCGAAAAGCCGTTGAACCCGGAGGCCGCGCGCAAGGTCGTCTACGACATCATGAACGACAAGCAACGCTCCGAGTTCGAGCAGAGCAGCGAGTGCAACTTCGCCATCAGCGCGGCCGGCATCGGCCGGTTCCGTGTCAATGTCTTCGTTCAGCGCAGCAACGTCGGCATGGTACTGCGTCGCATCGAGACCACTATCCCGACCATCGAGGAGCTGAGACTGCCGGAGATCCTCAAGGATCTGTCGATGACCAAGCGCGGCATGGTGCTGTTCGTCGGCGGTACCGGTACCGGTAAGTCGACTTCGCTGGCATCGATGATCGGCTACCGCAACCAGACCTCGAAGGGCCACATCATCACCATTGAGGACCCGATCGAGTACGTCCATTCACATGCCGGCTGCATCATCACCCAGCGCGAGGTCGGCGTGGACACCGTCTCCTACGACGTGGCGCTGAAGAACACCCTGCGCCAGGCCCCCGACGTCATCCTGATCGGCGAGATTCGCCACCGGGAGACCATGGACTACGCCATCGCCTTCGCCGAGACCGGCCACCTGGTGCTCGCGACGCTGCACGCCAACAACGCCAACCAGGCGATGGACCGCATCATCAACTTCTTTCCCGAGGAGCGGCGAGACCAGCTGTTCATGGACCTGTCGATGAACCTCAAGGCGGTCATCGCCCAGCTGCTGATTCCGCGCAAGGACGGCAAGGGCCGGCGGGCGGCCATCGAGGTCCTGATCAACACCCCACTGATGGGGGACCTGATCAGCAAGGGCGAGGTCCATGAACTCAAGGCGCTGATGAAGGAGTCCGCCGAGCACGGCATGCGGACGTTCGACCAGGCTTTGTTCGCGCTCTACCAGGAGGGCGAGATCACCCGCGACGATGCACTGCTCTACGCAGACTCGGCCAACGAGGTGCGCCTGATGATCAAGCTCGACCAGGCGCAGGGCGATCCGCGCAAGTTCGTCGAGGGGTTCGACGGTCTCTCGATCGAGGACCACGACGACGAGAACTTCATGCACGATTAGCGCGGCTCGCGCTCAGTTCGTCTCCGCGCAAAATGCCGCCACGCTGGCGGCCGGGAACACCGGCCCGTCGACGCAGACCCGCTTCATCGCCGGCCCTTCCGGCGTGACGATCTCCACCACGCAACCGGCACAACCGCCGACGGCGCATGCCATGTACTCCTCCAGAGACAGCTGTCCGGGCAGTCCGTAGTCGCGTGCCAGCGCGGCGGCTGCCGCCAGCATCGGTTCGGGACCGCAGGCGAACAGTTCCACCTGTGTCCGCTGGTCCTGGTCAAGGCCATCGAGCCAGTGACGGGCGAGGTCGGTGACGTAGCCGTCGTGGCAGCCCGGGTAACCCTGCAGGCTGGCCAGCCGGCTGGGGATTCCCCAGTCGTCGAGCAAGGGCATGCAGGCGATCACCCCGTCCGGGAGTTGCGGCAGCAGGATCTGCGACGGGCGCGTCGGGAACGGGAAGGGCACTTCGGAACCGAGGAAGGCGACCGGGCGGTAGCCCTTGCTGCGGCGTAACTCGTCGGCAAGGAAGATCATCGGTGGCAGGCCGACACCGCCACCAAGGAGCAGGGTGCGGGGGCGGGATGGGTCGGGTTGAAATGGGGTGCCGATCGGCGCCATCAGGTCGAGCCGTTCACCAGGGCGGCGCTGCGCCAGCCGGCGGGTGCCCTCGCCCACCACCTTGTACAGCAGTTCGAGCCAGCCGGCCTCGGCATCGGCACGCATCAGCGACAGCGGTCGCCGCATCGGCAGGGCCGGATCGCAGCGGACGTGGGCAAAACTCCCCGGTCGCGCGGCACGCGCGGCACGCGGGGCGTGCACCCGTAGCACGTGCTGCGCGCCCTCATAGGCGTCGTGGGAGAGAATTTCGGCCTGCTCGACGAAAATGGTCCCGCGGTGAGGCCGCGAGATGACGGAGTTCACGCAGCGCTGTCCAGGGCAAAGACCAGTTTGCCGCCGAGCAGGGTATGAGTGACCCGGGGAGAAAACTCCCAGCCGCTGAACGGGGTATTGCGACCGCGACTGCGCAGGGCCGCGGGATCGAGTTGCCACGGCCGGTCGGGGTCGAAGATGCAGATGTCGGCCGGGCGTCCCGGCACCAGCGTTCCGGCCTGGCTGCCAAGCACGGTGGCCGGGCCAGAGGTGAGGCGGGAAAGCGCGGTGGACAGGTCGAGCAGGCCGTCGTCGACCAGGCGCAGGGTCAGTGGCAACAGGGTTTCGAGAGCCGAGATGCCCGGCTCGGTTTCCGGCAGCGGCGCCAGCTTGGCCTCGGCTTCGTGGGGCTGGTGGTCCGAGCAGACCGCATCGAGCGTGCCATCAGCGACGGCGCCGCGAAGGGCGTCGCGGTCGCGTTGGGTGCGCAGCGGCGGCAGCACGTGGCACAGGCTGTCGAAATCGCTGACATCGAGTTCGGTCAGGTGGAGTTGGTGGGCGCAGGCGTCGGCCGTGACCGGCAGCCCCTCGTCCCGTGCCGCGGCAACCAAACGCACGGCGGTGGCGGTCGAAAGGCGGCAGAAGTGGGCGCGCACCCCGGTGTGGGCGATCAATGCCAGGTCGCGCGCCACGGCGATGGTCTCGGCCACTTCCGGGATACCGGTCAACCCGAGCCGGGCGCTGATCTCTCCCTCGTGAACGCAGCCGGAGGCGTGCAACCACGCGTCGTCGGGGTGGAGAAAGACGGTCAGATCGAATGTGGCCGCGTAGGCCATGGCGTGACGCAGCAACTGGGTGTCGCGAATCGGGTGCAGCAGGTTGGTCACACCGGCACACCCGGCCGCTTTCAGCGCCGCCATCTCGGTCAGGCGCTCACCGCCGAGTTCCTGGGTCAAGGCGCCGAGCGGGTGGACCCGCGTCAGGCCGACGGCGCCGGCCCGATGGCTGACCAGGTCGACCACCGCCGGGGTGTCGATCACAGGGTCGGTGTCGGGGGGGCAGCAGAGGGTGGTGATGCCACTGGCGGCCGCGGCGGCCGCCTCGCTGGCGATCGACGCCTTGTGTTCCAGGCCCGGTTCACGCAGGGCGGCGCTGAGGTCGACCAGCCCGGGGCAGACCACCTGGCCCGGCACCTCCAGAACCCGGTCCGGTTCGAAGCCGTCAGGGGCGTCGCCGAGGGCGACAACGCGGCCGTCGGCGACGTAGAGGTCGGCGATGCCGTCCACGCCTTGTGCCGGGTCGATGACGCGGCCCCCGGTGATGTGCCAGCGGATCATTCGGCCGCCTCCCCGGCGTGGGACGTCATGACCATCGAGATCACCGCCATGCGGATGGCGATGCCGTGGGTCACCTGTTGCAGGATCACTGATCGCGGCCCGTCGGCCGTCCCCGAGTCGAGTTCGACGCCGCGATTGATCGGTCCCGGGTGCATGACGATGGCGTCATCATTCGCCGTTGCCAGGTTGGCCTCGGTCAGTCCATAGAGCTGGAAGTATTCGTGCTTGCTCGGCAGCAGGCGGCCGTCCATGCGCTCGCGTTGCAGGCGCAGCGTGATGATGACGTCGGCGTCGCGCACGCCCTCGACGATGTCGTGGTGAATCTCCACGCCGAGCTGCTCGATCTTTGGTGGCAGCAGTGTTTTCGGCGCGATCACCCGTACCTTGCGTACGCCGAGGGTGTTCAGGGCATGGATCTGCGAGCGCGCCACACGCGAGTGCAAGATGTCGCCGACGATCGCCACGGTCAGTGGCGTGAAATCGCCCTTGACCCGGCGGATGGTGAACATGTCGAGCATCGCCTGGGTCGGGTGGGCGTGGCAGCCATCACCGGCATTGATGACGCCGACGTGCGGGGCCGCGTGGCGGGCGACGAAGTGGGCCGCACCGCTTTCGCCGTGGCGCACGATGAACATGTCGGCGTGCATCGCCTCAAGATTGCGCAGGGTGTCGAGCAGCGACTCGCCCTTGGTCGTTGCCGAAGTGCTGACATTGAGACTGAGGGTGTCGGCCGAGAGCCGCTTGGCGGCGAGTTCGAAGGTGGTGCGTGTGCGGGTGCTGGGCTCGAAGAAGAGGTTGACCAGGGTCTTGCCGCGCAGCAGTGGCACCTTCTTGATCGAGCGGTCGGCGACCCCGGCGAACGATTCGGCCGTGTCCATGATCTCGACCAACTGCTGGCGCTTGAGTCCCTCGATGTCGAGAAAATGACGCAGGTGCCCGGCGGCATCGACCTGGAGGCTGGTGCTGATCACGATTCGACCTCGCGACCGGCGCCGCGTTCTACGTAGGCCAGCGACAGCGGCTCCGGTCCACTCAGCTTGATGTGGTGCTCGGGCGGCAGTTCCAGCTTCGTGCCGACGACGTCGGCGGCGATCGGCAGTTCGCGGCCGCCACGGTCGATCAGGACCGCCAACGCGACCGAGGCCGGACGACCGTAGTCGAACAGTTCGTTGAGTGCGGCGCGGATGGTGCGGCCGGTATGGAGGACGTCGTCGACCAGCACCAGGTGACGACCCTCGATCTCAAACGGCAGTTGCGAAGGGCGCACCAGCGGATGCATGCCAACCCGGGTGAAATCATCGCGATAGAAGGCGATATCGAGGCGGCCGAGTGGCTCCTTGAAGCCGAGTCGGGCGTGCAACAGTTCTGCAACCCAGGCACCACCGGTGTGGATGCCGACCATCAGGGGGTCGCTGCGACGGCTCTCGGTCAGCCAGTGGGCCAGGCCTGCCGTCAGCTGGTCGAGCAGGGTGTCGGCGTCGAGCGGGGCGTTCACGCCGCCCCCTCGCCGGCGAACCAGGTCTCGAGGATCAACTGGGCGGCGACGCGGTCGATCTCGCCGCGGTTACGGTTACGCGGCAGCCCGGCATCGGCCAGCCGTTGCTCGGCCTCGAAGGTGGTCAGGCGTTCATCGACGCCGTAAGTGGGCAGGCGATGGCGGGCGCGCAGCTGGCGCAGGAAACGGCTGGCTCGGGCGGTCATCTCGCTATCCGTCCCGTCCATGTTACGCGGGATGCCGATCACCAGCGCCGCCGGCTGCCACTCCTCGACCAGGCGGTCGATGGCAGCCCAGTCGGGATTCTTGCCGTGGGCGTCGAGTGTGGTCAGGGGCGACGCAGTGCAGGTCAGTGTCTGGCCGACCGCGACGCCGGTGCGCTCGGTACCGTAATCGAAGCCGAGTACCGGGCCGCCGGGGCGGTCGGCCGCCGGGATTCCGGTGGTCGGGTCGGGTCGCCGTACCGGCTTCATGCGTGGCCGACTTCGTTGGAGAGGTTGAGGAGATCGACCCCAACCAGGTGCGCAGCGGCCTCCCAGCGTTCAGCAAACGGCAGGTCGAACAGGATGCCGCGGTCCGCCGGCGTACTCAGCCAGGCGTTGTCGGCCAGTTCCTGCTCCAGCTGGCCGCTGCCCCAGCCGGCGTAGCCGAGTGCGATCAGGCTCTGGCCCGGCCCTTCACCACGGGCGATGGCGGCAAGGATGTCACGCGAGGTGGTGACGCCGACATCGCTGTTGATGGCGTGGGTCGACTCCCAGCGCGGGTCACTGAGGTGGACGACGAAGCCACGATCCTGCTGGACGGGGCCGCCAAGGACGATACGGATGTGACCGGCACTGGTGTCGTCGAGGTCGATGTCCATGTGCCGCAGCACCTCGTCGAGGTGCAGTTCCAGCGGCCGGTTGATGACGATGCCCATCGCCCCTTCGTCGTTGTGCTCGCAGATGTAGGTGACGGTGCGGGAGAAGTTCGGATCGTCGAGAGCGGGCATGGCGATCAGGAACTGATCTGTCAGGAGGGTGCGGCCGCTCATGTGGATAGTATATCCCGGAAGTGTCGCAATCGAACGGTGCTCAGCCGGCGGTGAGTCGGTTTCCGGCGAGGAACTGCCAGGTGCGAATGATCTGCAGGATGTCGGTTTCCTCGCGCATCGCCGGGGTGAACGGCGCATACGGCGCTGACAGGCGGACGATGCGTACGGCGGCGTCGTCGAGGATTTTCTCGCCTGACGAGCGCAGCAGCAGGACGTCACGCACGCTGCCGTCGGGGTTGAGGTCGACCTGGAGCATCAGGCTGCCGGCAAGACGGTTGCGCTTGGCCTCGTCGGGATAGTTGAGGTTGCCGATCCGCTCGACCTTGCGTTGCCAGGCATCCATGTAGGCGGCGAAGACGTATTCCTGCGTGCGGGCGGTGATCACCTTCTTCCGCGGACGCTCGGCGTGCAGGCGAAACGTGTCGCTGATCTCTGCCGCGAGGCTAGCCATCTGGCGGCTGCGCTGGATCAGGTCCGCCGCGGTCATTCGGGGCTTTTCCTCGACCGGTGGCGTCGGTGGCGGCTGGTGGATCTCCGCCTCGGGTTGCAGGCGCGCCAAAGTCTGCGGTTGTGGTGGCGGAGTGGGCGGCGGCGCGGCTTCGACCAAAGGGGTCGGGGCGTCGCCCGGGGTCGGGTCGATATTGGGTACCGACACCGGGCCCTCGGGTCGGACCTTATCCTCGGTGTTGCCGCCGCCGTCCTGGCTTGCCTGGGCCAGGTAGTCGGGCTTCTCCGGCGCCTCCTCGCTGCGGTGGTGGACCAGAGTGATATCGAGCGTCAGCGGTGGTGGCGTCGTCGGCACGCGCGGCCTGAAGTCGAAGCCGATCCCCAGGATCAGCAGGGTGTGCACGGCCGCGGCAATGAACAGCGTCATCCCGAGCCGATCATCTGGGGTGACCCGGGCCATTGGCACGACGGCATTCATCGGTGCGGCTTTCTGGCTACGGTTCGGTGAGAGGTGTCCACGGCGGCGATTATATCGTCGGTAGCGCCACAACCCCCAGAGGCGGGGGTGGCTCGTGCAGGAACTGCAGCCGGCGCACCATCGCCGGTGTCGCCTGCAGGCCGCCCTGCTCGTCGACTGCGAGCACTGCCTCGATCCCGAGGGCGCGCGCGGTACGTGGCCAGTCGGCACCGGCGACCAGCAGTGCGGTCGCCGCGGCATCGGCCTCGGCGCCGTCGTGGCCGATCACGGTAACCGAGCTCAGTCCGCGCGCCGGGTAGCCGGTACGCGGGTCGATGATGTGGTGGTAGCGGATCCCGGCGTGCTCGAACTGGCGCTCGTAGGTGCCGGAAGTGAAGACGCTCTCGCCGTCACTCACCTCGATGGCGCCAAGCAGGCCGCCATCGGGATCGCGCACGCCGACACGCCAGGCGCGGTCGCCACGGCGGCCGATGGCGCGCAGATCGCCACCGGCATTGACCATGGCGTCGGTGATGCCGAGATCACGTAGTCTGCCGATGGCGATGTCGACGCCGTAGCCCTTGGCGAAGGCGCCGAGGTCGAGCTGCACGGAGGTGTTGGTCGACGTCATCCGGGCGCCGTCGAACTCCAGATCGGCCATGGTTGGTGCGGTGTCTACCAGGGCGGCAATGGCCGCCGCAGGGGGTGGCTCGCGTTCCGCCGGGGCGTTGGCGTGAAATCCCCAGAGTCCGACCAGGCGGCCGATGGCCGGGTTGAACAGGTTGCCGCTACGCAGCGACAGCTCACGAGCACGAACCAGTACCGGCAGCATGGACGGCACGACCTCGACCGCTTCTCCGGCCGCGATGGCGCTGTTGATCCGGGTCAGTTCGCCGGGTTCCCAGGCGTGCCAGCGGGTGTGGAGGTCGCCGAGGTCACCCTGGATGACCCGGCTGGCGCGGGCCGTTGTCGTTTCGTCGACTCCCCACAGGGCCAGGTCGACCCAGGTGCCGAAGACCAGGATGCGCTCCTCGTGCAGTCGCGGTGGTTCGCCACAGCCGGCAAGCGCCAGCATGAGCAGCGGAGCGAGGCTGTAACGCCCCGCCATTGCCAGGAATCGCCTGATCACAGGCGCGACTCGATGCTGTCGAGCAGTTGGCCGGCGATGTCGAGGCCGTAGAGCCCGTCGAGTTCCCGGATGCAGGTTGGGCTGGTGACATTGATCTCGGTGAGATAGTCACCGATGACATCGAGGCCGACGAACAGCAGACCGTGGTCGCGCAGCCAGGGGCCAACCTCGGCGCAGATCCAGCGGTCGCGATCACTCAGCTCGACCCCCTCTCCGCGCGCACCGGCGGCGAGGTTGCCGCGGGTCTCGCCCGGCGCCGGGACGCGAGCCAGGGCGTAGGGGACGGGCTCACCGTCGATCAGCAGGATGCGCTTGTCCCCGGCCGCGATCTCGGGGATGAAGCGCTGGGCCATGGCGTAGGCGGTGCCGTGCTCGGTCAGGGTCTCGATCACCACGCTCAGGTTCGGGTCACCGGGACGGTGGCGGAACACCGAGGTGCCGCCCATGCCGTGCAGTGGCTTGAGGATGATATCGCCGTGTTTCGCGGCGAAGGCACGCAGGCGGCCGGCATCGCGGGTCACCAGCGTCGGCGGGCAGCACTGCGGGAAACGTGCAATCGACAGCTTTTCGTTGGTGTCACGCAACGCCTGCGGTCGGTTGACCACCAGCGCACCGCCCTCGGCTGCGTGTTCGAGCAGGTAGGTGGCGTAGATGTACTCGGTGTCGAAGGGCGGGTCCTTGCGCATCAGGATGACGTCGAGTTCGGCCAGCGGTTCGGTCGCCTCGTCGCTGAAGGCGTGCCACTCGTGCGTGCTGTCGGTTACGCGCAGGCCGCAATGACGGGCCAGGGCCGTGCCGCCGTCGAGAAACAGGTCGGCCAGTTCCATGTAACGCAGATCCCAGCCGCGAGCCTGGGCCGCAAGCAGCATGGCGAATGTGGTGTCCTTGTAGGTGGCGATCGACCCGATCGGGTCCATGACGACGCCGAGGCGCACGCTCATCGGTTGGCTCCTGTGCTTGGTTAGTGCTCGGCGAGTTCGCGTGCGGCGGCAAGCAGTGCCAGCCGGGCGATAACGCCGTAGGCGTAAAAGCGGTTCGGCCCGGCATCTGGCACCTGGCCGCGGTCGGGGGTGTTGCAGCAATCGGCGAAGGCGAGTGGCTCGAAGTGCATGCCAGGGGCGTTTAGGTTCTCGTTGACCCCGCGCGCCGTGTGCACGCGGTAGAAGCCGCCGACGACGAAGCGGTCGATCATGTAGACCACCGGTTCGGCGACGGCGCCGTTCCAGGTCTCGAAGGTGTAGACCCCCTCTTGCATGATCACCCGGCTGACGCTGTTGCCGCCCTTGCTCGCGGCCATCTTGGTGCGCTGCTTGCGGTTGAGCGCACGGACGTCGTCGGTGCTGTGTGCGGTCATGATGCCCATGCCGTAGGTGCCGGAGTCGGCCTTGATGACCACGAAGGGGTCGCGATCAATGCCGTACTCGGCGTACTTGAGCGCGATCGCCTGCAGCAGGGTGTCGGTGTTGCTTGCCAGGCACTCCTCACCCTCGCGCTTCATGAAATTGATTTCGCCGCAGTTGCGGCTCAGGGGATCGATCAGCCATGAGTCGAGATCGATCAGTTCGCCGAATTCGCTGGTGACTGCCTGATAGTGAGCAAAATGGCTGGATTTCAAGCGGTTGGACCAGCCCAATCCAAGCGGTGGCACCACCGGTTGCTCGAGTTCCTCGAGGATCTCCGGGCGTCCGCCGGCGAGGTCGTTGTTGAGCAGCACCATACAGGGGTCGAAGTCTGGCAGGCCGATGCGGGGGCCGCGGCGCCGTGGCGGCTCGAGGCACAGTGTGCGCCCGGAGGGAAGCGTGTGCTCCTCGGGTTCGGTGAGATCCGGGGCCAGGCTGGCCATCCGGACCTTGAAGCCCGCCTGCTGCAGAATCTCGGCCAGTGTCGCCACGCTCTCGAGGTAGAAGGTGTTGCGACTGTGGCTCTCCGGGATCAGCAGGATGTTGGCTGCGGTGGGGCAGAGGCTCTCCACCGCGGCCTGAATCGCCTGGATGCAGAGAGGCAGGAACGACGGGTTGAGGTTGTTGAAGCCGGCAGGGAACAGGTTGGTGTCGACCGGCGCCAGCTTGAAGCCGGCATTGCGCAGGTCGACCGAGCTGTAGAACGGGGCGCGGGTCACGGCCCACTGCCGCCGGAACCAGCTCTCGATGGCAGGCTGCTGGTCCAGCAACTGACTTTCGAGCTGCTGCAGGGGACCGTCGAGCGCGGTCGTCAAGTGCGGTACCGCGGCGAGCGCTTCGGTTGCCATCTGGGGAGTCCTCGAATTGTGTCGCCCGGTCTGTCTTGGGGTGCCGGGGCTGTGTTAACTTAGTATAACTTCCAGCAAGATAGCGCGGCGTCGTCAAGGATGTCATGACATCGTGCATTGGCCGGCTTGGAATATTGGGGCAATACATCACTGGTAATCGCGTAATTGCGACCCGCCTTATGGCGCCGGCGCCTCTGGTGGCCGGGGATCGCTGCGGACGGACGACATGACGGAAGAGCATACAGACGACGCCGGCACCACCGGGGTCAAGGTGATGGTCATCGACGACAGCAAGACCATACGCCGGACCGCGGAGACGCTGCTCAAGCGCGAGGGCTACGAGGTGGTTACCGCCACCGACGGCTACGAGTCGCTGTCCAAAATCGCCGATGAGCGCCCGGACATCATCTTCATCGACATCATGATGCCACGACTCGACGGCTACCAGACCTGTGCCCTGATCAAGAACAATCGTGAGTTCCGCAATACCCCGGTGATTATGCTCTCGAGCAAGGACGGCCTGTTCGACAAGGCGCGCGGCCGCATCGTCGGCTCGGAGCAGTACCTGACCAAACCGTTCACCAAGGACGACCTGCTGGGCGCCATACGCCGATACGTCGGCGACCAAGCGCCTGCCGGCGAGGCGTGACCTCGCCTGACCCAACTGTACCCGGAGGAGAGATGGCCAAGGTTCTGATCGTCGACGATTCCCCTACCGAGATTCACATCTTGCGAGGGATGCTCGAGAAACACGGTTTTGAGTGCATCGATGCCGACAGCGGCGAACAAGGTATCGAGAAGGCGCGCAGCGAGAAGCCCGACGTGATCCTGATGGACATTGTCATGCCGGGCCTCAATGGCTTCCAGACCACGCGTCAGCTGACCCGGGATCCCGAGACCAAGGAGATTCCGGTCATCATCATCTCGACCAAGAGCCAGGAGACCGACAAGGTCTGGGGGCTGCGGCAGGGGGCGAAGGACTACCTGTCCAAGCCGGTTGCCGAGGCCGACCTGGTGGCCAAGATCCAGAGCGTCCTGCCTGCCTGACCGACCGCGAGGAATGCCGGACGCCAACACCAACGTCGACCCACTGCAGCTGCTGCGCAAGCTGGAGCAGCGCAGTCTGGTCGCCGCGCGTGGCCTGCCGATGCAGGAGGAGACGCGCGACTACTGGCGTGGCATCGGTTTCACCCTCGGTGGCCAGGATCTCCTGGCACCCCTGGGGCAGGTCGAGGAGATCCTGACCGTCCCTGCGCTGACCCGTGTTCCGTTGGTCAAGTCGTGGGTTCTGGGGATCGCCAACGTGCGCGGCAACCTGCTCCCGGTGATGGACCTGCAGGCCTTCCTCGGCCTTGGCGCGACGCCGCGTGACGACGCGACCCGGGTGGTAGCGATCCGCGAAGGGGAGTTCTTCTGCGGCCTGCTGGTCAGCGCGGTATCCGGGCTGCAGCAGGTCGACAGCGCCGAGCGCACCGACGAGTTGCCCGACGTGGCGCCGTCACTGCGCGATTTCCTCGCCGGCGCCTTTGGTGACGAGAATGGCCTAAGGCCGATATTTGACTTCGCTCGCCTGGCCGCGCACGGCGAATTCCTGCAGGCGGCGGCATGACAAACAAGTTGCCTGGCAGACACGACCACAAGATTCAGAGAACAGCAGATAGGGAGATCGCTCGATGAGCAACGGCAAGACGGCAACAGGCACTGTGGGTGAGCGCAGGACGTTCTTCGTCCTGCTGGCCATCATCATGGCGGCCACGCTCGGTTTCGCGCTCTACACCTTTTCGACGGTGGCCGAACACGAGGCGGACGATGGCGAGTCGCTGATTCACGTCCGCGACATCCGTCTCAACAGCCCGGAACTGGCTCAGCTTTCGAACGTGGCGACGCATGGTGATTTTTCGGCATTCCCACGGTTGAGCCAACTGGCGCACGAGCTCGACGGATCGGTGGGTCACCTCGGTGGCGACACCGGGCAAATCATCACCGAGAGCGATCTCGGCAAGTTGTCGGAGGCGGCCGCCAATGCTGACGCCGAAGAAGGCAAGGAGATGGCGCACGAGGGCGAGAGTCAGGGCCACGGAGGCGAGGGGCAGGCGCACGAGGGCGAGAGTCAGGGCCACGAAGGCGAAGGGCAGGCGCACGAAGGCGAGAAAATGGCTCACGAGGCCGAGGAAAAAACGCCTGCGGGAGAGGAGCAGGCGCACGGCCATGCCGCGAACGAGAGTGGTGCCGCTCAACCGACGGCCCCCGCTCCTGCGGCCCATGCTCCCGCTGGTCATGCAATGCACACCATCTCCTACACCGAGCCGGCCGTGGTTGATCGCATCAATGCGACTGGAGCCGTCTGGCTCAAGATGGCTACGCAGATCAACGATATCCTCGAGTCGCGGGTCCCGCTGAACAACGTCTACAAGCTCGCGGGCGAAATCGAGACCGATCATATTCCGGAACTGCGCGATGCGCTCCAGGCCCTGGTCGATGACCTGGTCGACAGCAACGCCCGACCGGATCATGTCGCCCGGGTGGGCGAGCTTATCCTCTACAACGCCCAACTCGTACGTGACCTCGGTCGCCTGCTGCGCGATCCGAACCTGGATGACGAGGCGCAGGAGGAAGCGGCGACCGAGCTGATCGTCAACGTGGCCAACATCGGCGAGATCCTGGACGGCCTGGCGGAAGGCAGTGAAGATCTCGATATCAGTCCTATCCCTGACGGCAGTTCCCGTGACCTGCTCGACGAAGCAACGGAGATCTTTTTCACCCTCGGCGACCTGATGTTCGATCTTGAGGAGCGGTTCCCCGACCTCTACGAAGCGCGTGAATCGGCTGCCAGGGTGGCGGATCTGGTGGTGACACTGATGCAAGCCGGGCTTGACCTTGAAGCGTCAATCCAGAACTTGCAGGCTGACCGCTTCCTGACCACCGAGATCGGCTACTACGCGGGCACTGCTGGCCTGATGGCGATGGCGCTGCTCGTCGGCGTCTCCTTTAACGACACCCGTCGGCGCCATGCCGAGACGGTGTCCCAGAAGCAGGTTGCCGACCAGCTCAACCAGCGCAACCAGGAGGCGATCCTGCAGTTGCTCGATGAAATGAGCTACCTCGCGGATGGTGACCTCTCCAAGGAGGCGACGGTGACCGAGGAGATCACCGGCGCCATCGCCGATTCGGTCAATTACGCCATCGACGCCCTGCGCAACCTGGTCACCTCGATCAACCAGACTTCGAAAGAGGTTACCGGGGCGGCCCAGAAAAGCCGTGCGACGACCCTGCAGCTGGCGCTTTCGAGCCAGGAGCAGGCCGGCCAGATTGCCGAAGCGAGTCACCGTATCGACGCCATGGCCCAGTCGATGGAGGGCGTCTCCAGCGAGGCGGGCAATTCCGCGGAAGTGGCCAAGCGCTCGGTGGATATCGCCCACCGGGGTGGCGAGGTGGTACGCAACAGCATCAGCGGCATGGACACCATCCGCGAACAGATCCAGGAGACTTCGAAGCGGATCAAGCGTCTCGGTGAGAGCTCACAGGAGATCGGGGCCATCATCGAGTTGATCGATGATATCGCCGACCAGACCAATATCCTTGCGTTGAATGCAGCGATCCAGGCGGCGATGGCCGGTGAGGCCGGGCGCGGCTTCGCCGTGGTGGCTGACGAGGTGCAGCGCCTCGCGGAACGCT
>CAXMPC010000190.1:0-6332 GCA_964195335.1 uncultured Gammaproteobacteria bacterium
AGGCGTATATCTGCGTTGGAAAAGCTTAGAATAGGCCCACTATTCCTGCGTTTTCCGCCTTGATCTACACCTTCTGGCTATGCTCCTTTAGTTACCGAACTTCACGCATGGCCCACTAGTGACCGGTCCGGTCGTCTCCACGGTAAGGCAGAGGGCGATTCCGCGGCGCTACCCGGCAGGATGAACTATCTTCAGCCGGAAACCAGGTAGCCCAGCCAGGCCGACAGGGCCAGCCCGCTGACCAGCGTGTAGGGTCCGTTCCAGACCAGGCCGGCACGCAGGGCACTGACACCGCCGAACTTGCCGACCAGCATGTTGGTGGCGGTGAACGGTGAGCTGGCCCCGGTGAGCGCCCAGCCTGATACCAGGGCCAGCACTATCAGGTCCGGTGTAACCCCAAGTTGCTCCGCGTGGGGCAGCAGCGGGCCGATCAGGGTCACGGAAAGGATCGGGTTCATGCCGAGTTGCCCGGCGATCGGGATGATCCAGAGCACGCCGATCAGCACCAGTGGCGAGATCACACCGGTACCGAGCAGCCCATCGTGGACCAGCGGGGCGAGTAGGGCGGAGGCGAGGATGCCGATGTAGCCGGCACACATCAGCAGCACCAACTCAGGAGCGTAGGCCGGCAATTCACGGTGGACGAATCCCTCCAGACGCCCGCGCAGGTCGGCGGGGAATTCCGCAGATGGAAACGGCGGCTGCTTCTGGCGCAGGATCCAGCCCAGACTCAACACCGGCACCACCAGCATCACCACCGCTACGGTGCGCAGTCCGCTCACGGCCTGCAGGCCGCCGACCAGGCCGATCATCAGGGCCAGCAGTCCCAGCAACGGCAGCAGCGACTTCCACGCTCCGGGCGGGTTGGGCTTACGTGGTGGTGGCACCACGTTGCGCGGCTTGAAGATGGTGTCCAGCGCCCAGCCGGTCACTCCCAACAGCAGTGAGGCGACCAGACTGTAGGGCAGCACGCTTTCCCAACGGCTTCCCGGGACCACGGCCAGCGAGATGACCATGGCGAAGGTCAGCGGCCACCAGGTCAGCGTGGTGACGAAACCGCGCTGGATCGCCAGCAGCATGCGCCGGGTCCTGATCCGGCGGATCAGTGGATCGGGCTCGGCCTGCGCGGTGCGCTCGATCAGGCTGCCGAACAGCGAAATGGAACCGTAGTTGAGCACCAGGGCGAACAGGTGACCGCCGAAAGTGAGTGCCAGGTAGCGTCGGCCGGGCGGCTGGTTGGCGAGGTAGAGCCCGCAGCGGACGATGGCCGCCGATCCCGCGGCGGCGTTGCGCAAGCACGCCAGGGCGATGAAGAACGCGGTGATGAAGGCCATGCTGCCGAAGGCGCGGCTGACCGGGGTGGTCCAGTCGGGCAGGGCGATCCAGGCCCAGGCGGTCAAACCGAGCGCGATGGCGACGAACAGTCGCCGGGCCCAGCCAACCTGGGGTGTCAGCAAGGTCAGGGTGGCAAGGGCGGCGACAGCGGCGGCCTGGGCCAGCAATTCGCTGTGACTCCACTCGGCACCGATCATCAGCGCGGTGGTCAGGAGCAGGAGCAGGCCGGTGAGTTGGGGCACGGAAAGAGATCACGCAGACGCGTAGGGGGCCACGATTGTCTCCCGATTTACCTTCCGGGGGTAGTCTCGTTCATGGTGTCCGCGCCAGGAATGTGGACGGATGCGCAGCTTCAGCTGCCCTCAACGATGCGGTCGACGTAACGACGGATGACCTCGTTGACCCCGGTCGGCATCGAGGTGAACTCCATAAAGATCTCGCAGCCGCCTTCATCGTGCGGTATCACCTTGAGCACCTTGGCGTAGATCTCGTCGGCCTCGCCGCTCATCATCCCCGATGACAGTGACAGCTTCAGGTCACTCATCTGGTCGAGGCTGAGGTCGACGCGGCCGCGCAGGCCACTGTAGCTGAGGTCGACCGCCTGGCCGTGCTGACTCTCTTCGGCGACGCTCTTGCCGGCGATGCTCTGGAAGCTGAACGGGAAGTCGACGTCGACGCGCGGTCCACGGCGAATCTCGCGGCTCGGCACCTCGACCGGCTCGGGAATCTTGACGGTCTTGAGTTCGAACAGGCTGACCGGATCGGCCTTGCCCTTGATGAACACCTCGCGGACGCTGGCGACGTCGATGGCCTCGCCGAGTTGGCGGTGGCTGTTTTCGCTGAGCAGCACCTGGCCGCGCAGACTGTGGGCCTCGACCCGGGAAGCGAGGTTGACCTGGTCGCCTATCACCGTGAACTCGCTGTGCTGATCGGAGCCGACGTTGCCGGCCACCACCTCACCGGTGTTGATGCCGATGCCCATGAACAGCTCCGGCATGCCCAACTCGCGGTTGCGGGCATTGATGTCATCCATCGCCTGCTGCATGAAGGTGGCACAGCGCGCCGCGCGCAGGAGGTCGTCATCGCGGCCCTCGGGCACCCCGAACAGCACCATGATGGCATCGCCCATGAACTTGTCGATTACCCCGCCGTGGCCATGGATGATCTCGTTCATCCTGGCCAGGTAGCGGTTCAGCAGACCGATGACATCGGCCGGCGGGAATTGCTCGGACAACTGGGTGAAGCCACGCAGGTCCGAGAGCAGGATGGTCACCTGCTGCATCTTGGCCTGCGCCTTGATGCCGAGCTGACTGGCAAGTTCGTTTTCGATCAGGTGAGACAGTCTAAAATGGCCCTCGACTGTCAATCCCTGCCCTGGCAGCGCGTTGTCCAACTGGTCCAGGAAATCGCTGATTATTGTCTTGGGAACTTGACTGTCCAATGCCATCGTTTTTCTCGCTATCCGTTCTTGGCTCCAGTGGCCATACGGTGACTATGGTGCCAGCCTGACGCTGGGATGACTACGCGGCTGAGTAGATGGTAGTCGCATCCTCCTGTGACTGCATTGAAACGGAGCCGTGTACGAGAGCGACGTTCTATACTGAGGCCAGGGCAAGGAACCGCCCGATGCACACGACAGAGGAGGTCGCCATGTGCCTACCCGCCACCGCCCAAATCCCATTCGGAATCCGCACCCTGCAGCAAGCGTTTGCAGTCATCCTTCTCGCCCTGGGTCTTGCCGGGGTCGTCACCGCCGGTCACTACGATTTCGATGCTCGCGTGGCTACAGTCAGCGCGCTGATCGAGGCGGGAGCACGCCTGGATTCCACCCAGGCCAGCGGCAAGGCGCTCGCCACAATTCGTGCGGTGCAGGCGGAGGCCGTCGCAGCCTACCGCGACGGCAGGGTCGAGGAGGGGTACCAGCGCCTCGAACAGGCCTACGTGCTGGTGCAGATGGTTGTCCGCAAATTGGCCAGCGATCCCGTGGTGACAACGACCCTGATGGCCCCGGGGCGTTCTGCCACAGAGCCCACGGATGGGCAGCGCGCACGTTACGAAACCCTCGAACACAGCGTGATCGCACTGGATGAGGCGTACCGCTCGATCCGCCTGGAACTGGGCAACCCACTGCCGAACAGGAGTGACGATGTCTCACGCCTGGTCCAATCGGCGCGGCGTGAACAGGCTACGGGACGCAGTGACGTCGCCATGCGGCAGATGAAGGAGGCCTACGTACTGTTGCAGAGCGAGATCGTTCGCCTGCGTGGAGGCCAGACCCTGGTGAACACGGTCAGTTTCGATGGCGATCGTGCGGAGTACGAGTATGAGGTTGATCGCCACGACACACACTTGTTGCTGGTCGAACTGCTGCTCAACCAGCCACGCACGGACCCTGAACAGGCTTCAATAATTCGCTCTGCCGTCGATGAATCGATGCGCCTGCACTGGGTTGCGCAAAAGCACGCAGCGGCCGGTGAGTACCGCCAGGCCATCGCCTGGCTCGAACTGGCCAGCGACAGGTTGGCGAGACTTATACGCAGCCACGGTCATGACATTCCGTAGCAAACAGCCTTGACGGCGACGGAGGTCCTGCCAGGCGCAGGATCACTCTTTACGGGCTGCCAGTCTCTCTTACGTGGCCAATGGGGCCACTGGTTGTCAGATTGATACCAAAGCGAATGCGATGGTGAATGACAGCTTATGCGCAGGACATGTGCAATCCATGTTCAGCATTCTCTTCTGAATTCACATTTCCTTTTAACTGTCCAATTGATGAATACTATGGATTCAGTTACTTAATGCTGTACACGCAAAGTGGCACGGAGACTGCCTTGGCTTGATCAGGTGAGGTGATGAGCAAGTAAGATGCAGTCGCTGTCGACAATGATTCAGCCCAGCCATATTCGCCATGTCTTGCTCCTCATCGTGGTGATCACCACCGCGACGTTCGGATTAACCGGGGAGCGTATTAATCAGCCACTCAGTTACCACGCTTTTGCCGACACCAGGCCATGGTCAGAACTCCCCAACGGTTGCAATGTTTTATCTAACCTGCCGTTCCTTGTCATCGGAATAGCCGGCCTTGCCTATCTGGCACGGTCGAGAAAGACGGAAGCCTTCGCCTGTCCTCTTGAGAGAGCGCCTTACGCGGTGTTCTTCATGGGTATCGCACTGACAAGTTTCGGCTCATCGTATTACCACTGGTCACCGGACAGCTCGAGCCTCGTCTGGGACCGGTTACCGATGACCCTGACCTTCATGTCTCTTCTCGTCGCCATGATCGTGGAGCGTATTGATCGGCGCCTCGGACTCGCTCTGCTGGTACCACTGGTGGCACTCGGCATGTCGACCGTGTGGTACTGGCAATGGAGTTACCTGAACGGAAATGATGATTTGCGGCCCTACCTGGTCGTGCAGTTCGGCGGCATCATCCTGATCATGACCATCGCCAGCCTCTACAGATCGCGCTACACGCACAGCGGCGTCATTTGGGTTGTCGGTGCACTGTACGTCCTGGCGAAGATCGCTGAAGTGCTGGACATGCCGATATACCAGTTCACGGAAACGGTAAGCGGCCATACGATCAAGCATCTGATCGCCGCAACTGCTGCGTACGCTCTCCTTGTTTCGCTGCAACGGCGTCAACTCAAAGGAGTGTGATCGAGGTCTCTCACCGAAGAGGAGACCAGACATACCGGTGGGTTGCGCCCCCCGGGCTTTTTTTGAGTCTCGTTCTTCGCCGTCACGGCCATCAGGATCTGGTCAACCAGTCGTTGGCAGCCTGGTTCCCTCAGGACACTGACACGCTTCGTATGGATGTTGGCGGAAGCGGTCAAGCGCCATGCTGCAGACATTGCGACCCTTACGGCCAGTAGACCATTGCCGACATCATGAGGCGAAGACGATGAGAAACCAGGTATCCAGGAACGCGGACCGCCGCTCCAATGGGCAGAGGCGGCGGGTCGATGATGGCCATGGCGTCACCACCGTCATGGGCCTCGGCATGGCGCTCATAATCGTCATAACGATGATCTTGAAGCTGTAGCGCCTTCTGCAAATGAATGGCAGGGCCATAGAATCGTTTGCAAAAGGCCACTTCCAGGCACTGGATCTGCTCTGGACCTGGACGCCTGAAGACGGCTGCTAGACTGGTTCAAAGAGATGCCGGTAAGGCTCGACCGAAGGTGCGAACGATGAAGCGGTGTCTGATAGGCCTGATGCTGCTGTGGCCGATGGGCGTGACAGCGGCTTACTTCGTGACCGGGAACAGTCTTCGGGATGCCTGTGACAGCAGCGCAACGGATTCTGCACGCATCATCTGTTACGGCTACCTCACTGGCGTAGCTGACACGTTCCTGGGAATTTCCGAGTGGGGCACCAAGGGCGAAGATGATGCTCCTATAAGATCCTGCATCGAAGAAGACGCCACGGCCGAGGACCTACGCCTCGTGTATCTGAAATTCGTCGAGAGCCGGCCCGGGAAACTGGACCGTAGCGCCACGTCACTTGTCATCCAGTCATTCCAGGCGGCATGGCCCTGCCCTGAATGACAGACCAACTCTGATGACGACCGCGTTCGCCAGCGAGCCGGTCGAAAGTCTTCTGCTCACTTGTCGTGATCCAGCGATGCAATTGGCCAGACGCGCATCAGACTGATAGCCCACTGATCCTCTGTGTGTGTTTGACAGACCAGGGGACAGCCTCCCGGATCGGGCCATTGTCTGAACGGCCGCCCTGCTGTCCAGACGGGCAGCCAGCGCCGCACTCGCCAATCGCCAATTCGCTTTGACACTATAGATATGGGCTGCGCCCACACTCAGGGGTGTTTGGTCAGCCAATGGCTGAGGCAGGGTGCTGCGGAAGGCGTGTGATACTTAATTGTCCGCGTGGCCTCGTATTCGATCGTCGCGGCTGTCCAAACCAGTTTTCTCGTCAATCCACTCCAACGGCTCGACGTCATCGGTGTCGATCGGTTCGCCTTCGCACGTCCCGGTCAT
>CAXMPC010000191.1:0-23726 GCA_964195335.1 uncultured Gammaproteobacteria bacterium
ACGGCCAAGTTCCTGCAGCATTTGACGCGAGATGCGATTCAGCTTGTTGATGGTCTCGATCATGTGCACCGGAATACGGATGGTGCGCGCCTGGTCCGCGATCGAGCGGGTGATTGCCTGGCGAATCCACCAGGTGGCGTAGGTCGAGAACTTGTAGCCGCGGCGGTATTCGAACTTGTCGACTGCCTTCATCAGACCGATATTGCCTTCCTGAATGAGATCCAGGAACTGCAGGCCGCGGTTGGTGTACTTCTTGGCGATGGAGATCACCAGGCGCAGGTTGGCCTCGACCATCTCCTTCTTGGCGCGCCGCGCCTTGGCCTCACCGAGGGACATGCGGCGGTTGACGTCGCGGATGTCGATCAGCGGCATGCGCGCCTGCTCTTCGAGAACGATCAGCCGCTTCTGCTGCTTGAGGATCTCGACCTTGTTCTGCTTGAGCCCCTCGACGTACGGCTTGCGGCTGCGCAGGTGCTTGTCGAGCCACTTCGGGTTGGTCTCGTTCTCGGGGAAGGTGTCGATGAACACCTTGCGCGACATGCCAGAGAGGTTGACGCAGCAGTGCAGGATGGCGCGCTCGTGGAGGCGCACCTGCCTCATGGTGATGCGTACGGCCTTGGCCAGCTGGTCCTTCAGCGGCATGGCCAGCTTCAGGCGCGGGATCAGCTCGGCCATCTGGACGCGCAGCTTGGCCGCCTTCTCGGTGCGGAAGCCCTGTTTCTCGGCAGTCTTTTCGAACTGGGCGTAGACATCGCGCAGCTCGGCGAAGAAGGCCTTGACCTCTTCCGGGTCGGGCCCGGTGGGACCGGCCTCTTCCTCTTCTTCCTTGTTGTTAGCGTTCTTGGCGCCCGCCTTGGTCACGCTGCCGGGCATCACCGGGGCGGCAATCTCTTCGTCGGGATCGGCAAAGCCGGTCATCAGGTCGGCGAGGCGGGTCTTCTCAGCCTCGACATTCTCGTAGATATCGAGGATGACGGCGGTCGCGGCCGGAAATTCGGACAGCGCGGACAGCACCTTGCCGAGGCCGGCGTCGATACGCTTGGCGATCTCGATCTCGCCCTGTCGGGTCAGGAGCTCGACGGTGCCCATCTCGCGCATGTACATGCGGACCGGGTCGGTGGTGCGGCCGAACTCGCTGTCGACCGTCGCCAGCGCGGCGGCGGCAGCCTCGGCGGCGTCCTCGTCGGGAGCCACCGAATCGCTCATGACCAGGGTATCGGCATCCGGGGCATTCTCGTGCACCGGGATCCCCATGTCATTGATCATGCTGATGATATCTTCGATCTGTTCAGGATCGACGATTTCGTCAGGCAAGTGGTCGTTGACCTCCCCGTAGGTCAGGTAGCCCTGCTCCTTGCCGCGGGCAATGAGCTGCTTCAACTGGGACTGCTGCTGTTCCTGGTTCATAACGCTACCTGCCCCCGCTTGGCGGGAGCCAAATGTGAAAAGCAAACGACCATTGTACCTTGACTTGCCTCATCCATCCAAGCTAGGCCCGCTTTCCGCGGTTGTCCAGCCTGCATCCAGCAGGCGCAGCAACTCGTTCTTGCCTGCCTTGTCGAGGGTGCCGGCCGTGCTCTGCGCCAGCAACACCTCGAGCCGGGCCTCTCGCGCCAGGGCGTCGAGCTGGCGCACCGTGCCATCGAACTCCGACTCGACCCCTTCGTCCGACACCAGCTCTTCCCGCTCCAGCAGCCGATGCAGATGACGCCCTTCAGGGTCGTCACGCCAGCGCTCGAGCAGCCCCGCCGTGCTAATCCCCGGCGCCTCGCGCAACTGCTCCAGGACGCGGACCAGCAACTCGACGCCGGCCACCGGCACCGTCTCCCACCCTGCCGTGGACGCCACGCGCTCGGCCAGGGCGGGCCGGCGCAGCAACAGCGCGAGGGCGACACGCACCAGGGAGGGACCACCGCCCGTCCGTACCGGTTTCCGTACCGGGGCGACCGGTGACGGCTCGGGCTTAGCAATCAGCTTAGACAGTTTTTCGCCGGGCAGGTGGACCGCCTCGCCGAGACGCTCGATCAGCAGCTGGCGAAACACGCCCTCGGGTATCTTCGCCACCAGGGGCTTGGCCAGTTCGGCCAGGCGGGCGCGACCCTCGTCGCTGCCCATGTCGACCTGCCCGGAGAGCTCTTCGACCAGGTATTCCGACAGCGGCATGGCGTCGCCGAGGCGTGCCATGAACCCCTCCTGCCCCTCGGCCCGTATCAGGGAATCGGGATCTTCGCCCTCGGGCACGAACAGGAAACGCGCCTGGCGGCCATCGCGCTGCGACGACAGGGCCTGGTCGAGCGCCCGCCACGCCGCCTGGCGCCCGGCGCGATCGCCGTCGAAGCAGAAGATCACTTCGGGCGCGGCCCGGTAGAGGATGTCCAGATGCTCGGCCGTGGTGGCGGTGCCCAAGGTCGCCACCGCGAACTCGACGCCGTGCTGGGCCAGCGCGACCACGTCCATGTAGCCCTCGACCACCACCAGCCGGTCGAGCTGGCGCACCGCCGAACGCACCTCATGCAGGCCGTAGAGCTCGCGACCCTTGTGAAACAGCGGGCTCTCGGGCGAATTCATGTACTTGGCCGGGTCGTCAGCCAGGGTGCGGCCACCGAAGCCGACCACGCGCCCGCGCCGGTCACGGATCGGGAACATGATGCGGTCACGGAAGCGGTCGTAACCGCCCCCACTATCGCGCTCGATCAGCAGGCCGAGCTTGATCAGCCCCTCGCTGGCGCGCTCGCCGAGGGCCTCCCGCAGGCCGTCCCAGCCGGGCGGCGCAAAGCCGAGACCGAAGCGGGCTGCCGTCGGTCCGTCGACACCACGCGCCTTGAGATAGTCGACCGCCCGCGCCTTGTCCTTGTGTTCACAAAGCTGGCGCTGGTAGTAAGCATTTACTTTCTCGAGCAGGGTGCGGAGGTCGTCGAGCCCACGGTCCGGCGCCGGCCCGGCCTCGTGCGGCACTTCGAGGCCGACCGAGCGGGCCAGATCCTCGACCGCGTCGGGGAACTCCAGCCGCTCGTACTCCATCATGAAGGAGATGGCGGTGCCATGCGCGCCGCAACCGAAGCAGTGGTAGAACTGCTTCGACGGGCTGACGGTGAACGACGGGGTTTTTTCGTCGTGAAACGGGCAGCGCGCCTGGTATTCCTTGCCCGCCTTGCGCAGCGTCACGCGCGCGTCGATCACCGAGACGATGTCGACCCGGGCCAGGAGTTCGTCGATGAAGGTTTGCGGGATCAGTCCCGCCATTGGTCACGCCCCGCCAGGAATTCAGTCAAAGATAGCGGTCGCGGTGCTTCCCGTCGCGGGAACGCGTTCAGGAAGCGAGACGCGCCTTGACGGTGGCGCTGACCGCGCCCATGTCGGCGCGACCCTCGAGGCGGCTCTTGAGCAGCCCCATCACCTTGCCCATGTCGCGCATCGAGCTGGCACCGACCTCGGCCACGGCGGCGTCGATGGCGGCCGTGACGGCAGCCTCGTCCAGGGCCTCGGGCATGTAGGTGGCGATAATTTCGAGTTCGAAGCGTTCCTGGTCGGCCAGGTCTTCGCGCTCGGCAGCCTTGTACTGCTCGATCGAGTCACGACGCTGCTTGGTCATCTTCTGCAGCACGCCGACGATGCCGGCGTCGTCGAGTTCGACCCGTTCGTCGATCTCACGCTGCTTGAAAGCCGCCATGATCAGGCGGATGACGGAAAGACGTGGACGGTCACCCTGACGCAGGGCGTCCTTCATCTCTTCGTGAATGCGTTCCTTAAGGGATAAAGGAACGTCGCTCATCTACGACCGCGACCACCCCGGCCACGTGGCGGCACGGCGACGGGACGGGCCCCGACGCGGTTCTGTTCCATGCGCTCCCGGGCCTTGGCGAGCTTCTTCGCGTAACGCTTGACCGCAGCGGCGGCCTTGCGCTTGCGAATCGAGGTCGGCTTTTCGTAAAACTCGCGGCGGCGGGTCTCTGACAGGACACCGGCCTTCTCGCATGCGCGCTTGAAGCGGCGCAGCGCGACCTCGAAGTTCTCATTTTCCTTGACGCGTACGGTTGGCATGCCTGTGGCTTTCCTCTACTCGCTCGCCGGCATTACGCCGACAGAAAAGCGGCATTCTATAGCCGCCCACCACGGCTGTAAAGCCGCCCTTGCACCGCCGCACCGGGCGCGGGAAACTCCCGCCATGAATGTTCTCGGCATCGAGACCTCCTGCGACGAGACCGGCGTCGCCGTCTACGACGGTGCGCGCGGCGTCCTGCTTGGCCATGCCCTGCACAGCCAGGTCGCGCTGCACGCCGACTACGGCGGCGTAGTCCCGGAGCTCGCCTCGCGCGACCACGTGCGCAAAACCCTGCCGCTGGTCGAGCGGGTGCTGGACGAGGCCGGGCTCGACGGCCGCGAACTCGACGGCGTCGCCTACACCGCCGGACCCGGCCTGGTGGGGGCCCTGCTGGTCGGCGCGGTGGTGGCCCGCGGCCTTGCCTGGGGCTGGGGCGTGCCGGCGCTCGCCGTGCATCACATGGAGGGGCACCTGCTGGCGCCGCTGATGGAGGCCGACCCGCCGGCCTTTCCATTCATCGCCCTGCTGGTTTCGGGCGGCCACACCCAGCTGATCGAGGTCGACGGACTCGGCAGCTACCGGCTGCTAGGCGACACCCGCGACGACGCCGTCGGCGAGGCGTTCGACAAGACCGCGAAACTGCTCGGCCTCGGCTATCCGGGTGGCCCGGCACTGGCCAACCTGGCCGATCACGGCAACCCCGACCGATTCACCTTCCCGCGGCCGATGACCAATCGCCCCGGGCTCGATTTCAGCTTCAGCGGCCTCAAGACCCACGCCCTGGTGACGCTGCGCGGCCTCGATCCTGACGACGCCACGGCACGCGCCGACGTCGCCCGGGCCTTCCAGGACGCGGCGGTCGAGACGCTGGCGATCAAGTGCCGGCGGGCACTGCGCGAGACCGGGCTGAACACCCTGGTGGTGGCCGGCGGGGTCGGCGCCAACCGGGCACTGCGGGCGCGGCTGGAGGAGATCGCCGCGGCCGAGGGCGGGGTCGCCCGCTATCCGCGACTGGAGTTCTGCACCGATAACGGCGCCATGATCGCCCACGTCGGGGCGCTGCGCCTGGCTGCCGGCGAAGCGCCGACGGCGGAACTTGCGGTGCGCCCACGCTGGCCTCTCGACACCCTGCACCCTCCGGCGGCGGCCTGAGCCCGGCCGCTACCAGGTTTTTACCCGCTGGCCGTAATCTCTTCCGGTAGGAGCGGCCCTTGGCCGCGATTCGGCGGTGCCGACGGAAACGCCCATCGGGCCGAGGGCGGCCCTCCTACAGAAAAACCTCTCCGGCTCATCTTCTGTAGGAGCGGCGCCTTTATGCCCTTCAGGGTGCCCGCCGTGATACGGCCTCGCCATGACCACCGCCCATCGGGCCGAGGGCGGCCCTCCTACAGGCGGCTCACTTCTGGCCGATCTTCGGCTCCTCGCCGGCGAGCAGGCGGCGGATGTTGGCCTGGTGGCGCCAGAACAGCAGCACGGTCATCACGCCGCAGGCCAGGGCCGGCTCCAGCGAGCCGAAGCGCCAGGCGACCCAGGCCGGCGCCAGCGCCGTGGCGACCAGTGCCGACAGCGACGAGTAGCGGCTCAGGAACGCAACCACCAGCCAGGTGACGACCGTGGCCAGGCCGACGACCCAGTCGAGGCCGATCAGCACGCCGAACGCCGTCGCCACCCCCTTGCCGCCCTGGAAACGGAAGAAGACCGGGTAGAGGTGACCGAGGAAGGCGGCGAGGCCGACCAGCGCGAGCTGCGCCGGGGGGAGTTCCAGGAGATGCGCCACCAGCACCGGCAGCAGCCCCTTGAGCAGGTCGCCGGCCAGCGTGACGGCGGCCAGCTTCTTGCCACCGAGGCGCAGGACGTTGGTTGCGCCGGGATTGCCGGAACCGCCTTGGCGTGGATCGGGCAGGCCGGCAAGGCGGCAGACGATGATGGCGCTGGAGACCGACCCGAGCAGGTAGGCGACCAGCACGAGGATGTGACCGGTAGACATCGCGGCATCTTCAACGGCCCGGCGCGACCCGGTCAAGGGCAATCTGATCCGCTATAGTGACCCTCGATTCAGACTGGGGCCCGCGGACATGGACCGTATTTTCCTGCGCGACCTGCGCGTCGAGACCATCATCGGCATCTACGACTGGGAGCGCGAGACACCGCAGACGGTCAGCATCGATCTGGAGCTGGCCACCGACGTCGCCCGCGCCGCGCAGAGCGACGACATCGCCGACGCCCTCGACTACAAGCAGATTGCCAAGCGGTTGATCGCCTTCGTCGGCGAGAGCCGTTTCCAGCTGGTGGAGACACTGGCCGAGCGCATCGCCGCCCTCCTGCGCGAGGAGTTCGGCGTGGCGTGGGTCAAGGTCACGGTCAACAAGGGCGAGGCGATCCGCGGCGCCAGCGCGGTCGGCATCGAGATCGAGCGCGGCCAGCCCGGCTGACAATGGCCGAGATCTTCGTCAGCCTCGGCAGCAATATCGACCGCGACCATCACCTGCGCCGGGCTGCCACCGCGCTGCGCGAGGCCTTCGCCGGCATCGCCCTGTCGCCGGTCTACGAGAGCGCCGCCTTCGGTTTCGACGGGCCACCGTTCTACAACGCCGTGGCCCGCGCCGAGACCGGACTCGAGCTCGACGCCGTGCTCGGCGAACTGCGCCGGATAGAGGATGCCCAGGGTCGCGTGCGCCACGCCGACAGCTTCCACTCGCGCACCCTCGATCTCGACCTGCTGCTCTACGACGACCTGGTACTGGAGACCCCGACCGTGGCCCTGCCGCGCGACGAGATCTTGCGCCACGCCTTCGTCCTCGCCCCCCTGGCCGATCTCGCCGCGGAACAGCGCCACCCGGTCAGCGGGGTGAGTTACGCCGACCTCTGGGCCGGTTTCGACCAGGCCAAACAGCCGCTGATGCGGGTCGCGTTCAACTGGTGGGCGGCGGCGTGAAGCGGGTCTACGGCAGCGACGACCGGATGCTCATCGGTCACCTGCGCGAGGTGCTCGAGGGTCACGACATCGACTGCATGGTCCGCAACGACTACCTCGGGGGCGGCGCCGGGGAACTGCCGCCGAACGAGTGCTGGCCCGAGCTGTGGGTGGTCGAGACGGCCGACTGGGAACGGGCGCGGAAACTGGTCGAGGCCCAGCTCGGCCCGGGCATGACCACGCCCTGGACCTGCCCCGGCTGCAGCGAAACGATCGAGGGGCAATTCGCGCAGTGCTGGCACTGCGGCCACAAGGCGCCGGAGGAGGCGTGAAGGGCTGACGCCTACGCCGCGATCCGGCCGTGCCGTCCCGAAAGCCCATCGGGCCGAGGGCGGCCCTCCTACACGCACAACACCTGTAGAAGCGGCGCCTACGCCGCGATCCGGCCGTGCCATCCCGAACGCCCCATCGGGCCGAGGGCGGCCCTCCTACACGCACGACCACCTGCAGGAGCGGCGCCTACGCCGCGATCCGACCGTGCCAACCGGATCAGGCCGGCCCCGGGGTCTCGCGACCCTTCCTGTTCCGGCACCCCAACAGCCATCCCACCATCCAGGTAGCGACACCTATCGCGAGGGTCGAGCCGAACAACGACCCACCGAAAACCATCAGCAGACCGAGCCCTACCGGGTTGCCATCTGCGGGGCCGAATTCAGCATAGAGCATGATTGGCGCCACGCTGAGCACCAGCAGCACGACCGAGATCAGCACCATCCATTTGCCAAACCTGGCCATCAGTTCTGGATTCGCCAACAGCGGTGGATGCGGGCCTGGCGCTTGAAGTCCTCCGGCACCGTCTGCCGGCTGATCTCCTCGATCTTGAGCCCGGACAGGGCCGCCTGGTCGAGCTTGAAGCGACGGAAATTGGTCGAGAACAGCAACTGGCCACCCGGGATCAGCAGCGCAGCCGCCGCCAGAAGCAACCGCACGTGGTCACGCTGGATATCGAAATCGGTGTCCAGCCGCTTGGAGTTGGAGAAGGTCGGTGGGTCGACGAAGATCAGCCCGAACCGACGCCGCTCCCGAGCCGCCTGCGCCAGCCATTCGAGGCAGTCGGCACGCAGCAGTTCGTGTGCCTCGGGATCGCAGCCGTTGAGGGCCAGGTTGCTTCGCGCCCACTCCAGGTAGGTGGCCGACAGGTCGATCGAGGTGGTCGCCTCCGCCCCGCCCAGGGCGGCGTGAATCGTCGCCGCGCCGGTGTAACAAAAGAGGTTGAGAAAGCGCTTGCCGGCCGCCAGCTGCTGAATGGACAACCGGGTCGGGCGGTGATCGAGGAACAGGCCGGTGTCGAGGTGGGCGTCGAACTCGACCAGCAGCCGGCAGCCGCCCTCGTTCACCTCGTGGAAACGCGCCTGGGCCGCCTCGCGCTCGTACTGGGCGTCACCGCGCTGCGGCGCCCGCAGGCGGTAGGTGACATCATCCGGCGCCAGCTCCAGCAGCTCGGCGACCGCCGCCAGGGCGCTGCGGCGGCGGACCTCGGCCCGCTCCGGATCAACGCTGGCCGGTGGTGCGTACTCCTGGACGCGTACCCGCAGGCGGTCGCTGCAACGATAGAGGTCGATAGCGAAGGCGTACTCGGGCAGGTCGGCGTCGTAGAGGCGATAGCAGTCGATCTTCTCGCGCCGCGCCCAGCGCCCGAGCCGACGCAGGTTCTTGCGCAGCCGGTCGGCGAACATTTTCGCTCCCGGATCGGCTGCCGTGCCCTCTGCGTCGCGCACCGTCGCGGACTTCTCCGCATGAGCCCATTTCGGTGCCTTGGCCGCGACCTCCCAACAGGTAAGAGCACAGGGCAGCGCCCCGTTGAACAGCGGATGGGTCGTCGCCGCCTCGGCGCCGAGCCGTCGCGCCAGGCCGGTGTCACCGCTCAGCACCGCCGCCTGCCAGCCACGGAACCGGGCGCGCAGCGCGCGGCCGAGGTCGGCGTGAATGCGAACCGCGGTGTCGCTGTCGCCGAGCCGTTCGCCGTAGGGCGGGTTGGCCACCACCAGCCCGGAGGGCGTCCCGTCGGGCGTCACCGCCTCGACGAGCGGCTGCACGGTGAAACGGATCAGGTCACCGACGCCGGCGGTTGCGGCGGCTTGGCGCGCCTGCGCCACCACCTTCGGGTCATGGTCGGAGGCGAACAGTGGTGGCACCCTGGAAAGGTCGGGCCGGGTCTGCGCCTCGTCGCGCAGCCGGGTCCAGATCTCAGGCTCGTGGCCGAGCCAGCCGAGGAAGCCGAAGTAGTCGCGGTTGAGCCCGGGCGCGATCCCGGCCGCCATCTGCGCCGCTTCGATCGGCAGCGTACCGGTGCCACAAAGGGGATCGACCAGCGCCCCGCCCCGGGCAGCGACCTCGGGCCAGCCGGCGAGTCGCAGGATGCCGGCGGCAAGGTTCTCTTTCAGCGGCGCCGGCGCCCCGGACGGACGGTAGCCGCGGCGATGCAGCGCCTCGCCGGAGAGATCGATGCTGAGCACGCCGCGACGCTTCTGCAGCACCAGGTTGAGTCGCAGCGACGGCTGCACCCGGTCGACCGACGGGCGCCGGCCGTGCAGATCGCGCAGTCGGTCGACGACGGCGTCCTTGACCCGCAGCGCGGCGAAGTGGCTGTGGGTGATCGGTGAGCCGCTGAGCGTAGCGTTGACCGCCAGGGTGCCGTCCGGATCGAGGTGCTCTTCCCACGGCAGCTCGCGCACCGCGGCGTAGAGGGCGTCCCCGTCGGCCACTGGGAAACGCGCCAGGTTCAGCAGCACGCGACTGGCGACTCGCGACCAGAGACAGGCACGGTAGGCCAGCTCGAGATCGCCGTCGAAGGCGACCCCGGCACGCACGGCATGCACCCGCTCGGCGCCGAGCTCGCGCAGCTCGTCGGCCAGCACCGACTCAAGACCGCGCGGCGTGGTGGCGAACAGCGCCAGTGGTTCAGTCATCGCCGGTCTCCAGTGTTTCCCAGCGGGTGTAGGCCGCGGCCAGTTCGGTCTCGACCGTGCGCAGCCGGGCGGTCAGGTCGCGTGCACCGTCGCCACCGTCACGGTAATGGTCAGGATCGGCGAGTGCCGCATGCAACTCAGCCTGTTCGGTCTCGAACGCCTCGATCCGTGCCGGCAGTTGAGCCAGCTCGCGCTGCTCACGGTAGCCGAGCTTGCGCATTGCCGGCTTCGCTCGCGGCTTGGCCGCCCGTGCCGGCTTCGCTTCCGCTGCCGACACGGCCAGGCGTTGGCGCAGCCAGTCACTGTAGCCGCCGACGTACTCGGCCACCCGTCCTGCCCCCTCGAACACCAGCGTCGAGGTGACGACGTTGTCGATGAAGGCGCGATCGTGGCTGACCAGCAGCAGCGTGCCGCGGTAGTCGAGCAGCAGTTCCTCGAGCAGTTCGAGGGTCTCGATGTCGAGGTCGTTGGTTGGCTCGTCCATCACCAGCAGGTTGCTCGGCCGGCAGAACAGCCGTGCCAGCAGGCCGCGCGAGCGCTCACCTCCGGAAAGGGTGCGCAGCGGGGCGCGCGTCTGTGCCGGAGTGAACAGGAAATCCTGCAGGTAGCTGATGCAGTGACGCTCACGACCGTTGACGGTGACGAAGTCACGCCCCTGTCCGACCAGGTCGACCAGGTTGCGTTCATCATCGAGCGGTTCGCGGTGCTGGTCGAAGTAGGCAACCTCGAGACCGGTGCCGTGGCGCACCTGGCCCTGTTGTGGCTCGAGATCACCGAGCAGCAGCTTGAGCAATGTCGACTTGCCGATGCCGTTGGGACCGACGATACCGACCCGGTCGCCCTGCTGGATGGTGGTCTCGAGACCGTCGACAATCGGTTGCGCGCCGTAACCGTAGCGCAGGCCCGCCACCTCGATGACACGCTTTCCTGACGGCGCCGCCTGGTCTGCGGCGAGCTTGACCGTGCCGACCTTGGCACGACGCTCGAGGCGCTCCTCGCGCAGCGCCTCGAGCGCCCGTACCCGCCCCTCGTTGCGCGTGCGTCGCGCCTTGATGCCCTGGCGGATCCAGGTCTCCTCGCGGGCCAGTTTCTTGTCGAACTCCGCCTCCGCCCGGGTCGCGGTCGCCTGCTCCTCGGCACGACGACGGCGGTAGGTGGCGTAGTCGCCGGGATAGCTGGTGAGGATGCCGCGGTCGAGTTCGACGATGCGCGTTGCCAATCGCTGCAGGAAGGTGCGGTCATGGGTGACGAACAGCAACGCGCCAGCGAAGCCGGCGAGAAAGCCTTCGAGCCAGTCGATAGACGGCAGATCGAGGTGGTTGGTCGGTTCGTCGAGCAGCAGCAGGTCCGGTGCGACCACCAGGGCCCGCGCCAGCAGCGCCCGCCGGCGGGCGCCACCCGAGAGCGTGGAAAAGGGCGCATCGGCCGGCAGGCCGAGACGCGATACCGCGGTCTCGACCCGTTGCCGCAGGTCCCAGCCGCCAGCCGCCTCGAGGCGGTGTTGCGCCTCGGCCAGGCGGGCGAGACCGTCCGCGTCGTCGTGACCCTCGATGGCGTGGCTCAGGCGATGGAACTCAGCCAGCAGCGAGCCGATGTCACCGAGGCCGGCGGCGACGACGTCGAACGTGGTGCCATCAGCAGCAAGCCCGGTGGCCTCCTGTTCCAGGTAGCCGATGCGCAGCCCGGGGCGGCGCACGAGCTCGCCCCGGTCGGGCGCGTGTTCGCCGGCGACCAGGCGCAACAACGTCGACTTGCCGGCCCCGTTACGGCCGACCAGGCAGACCCGCTCGCCGGCGTCGATCGCCAGGCTGGCGCCATCCAGCAACGCCTGGTCGGCGAGGTCGAAACCGACTTCGCGCAGGGTCAGGAGCATGGCGGCGGTGACGGGGCGGTGGAAGACCCCGCGCCGACGGGATGACGGGGTCGCGGCGCTTGGGACATACTGACGGGGCTCGGTCGCGGGCGGGCATTGTCGCACCGCCCCGAACGCCGGGCAATCGAGGCCCGGACCCCACGATGGCGAACCCCAAGTACCAGGACCTGCGCGAATTCATCGCCTTGCTCGAGAAGCGCGGCGAGTTGAAGCGGATCGACCTGGAGATCGATCCGCACCTGGAGATGACCGAAATCTGCGACCGCACGCTGCGTGGTGCCGGGCCGGCCCTGCTGTTCCAGCGGCCGACCGGCCACACCATGCCGTTGCTGACCAACCTGTTTGGCACCCCGGAACGGGTCGCTCTCGGCATGGGCGAGGAGTCCACCGCGGCACTGCGCGAAGTCGGCCGGACGCTGGCCTACCTGAAGGAACCGGAGCCCCCCACCGGGCTGCGCGATGCCGTAGACAAGCTGCCGGTGGTCAAGCAGGTGCTGAACATGCAGCCGAAAATCGTCGGCCGCGCGCCCTGCCGCGAGCAGGTGTTCGAGGGCCCGGACGTCGACCTCGGCACGCTGCCGATCATGACCTGCTGGCCCGATGACGCCGGACCGCTGATCACCTGGCCGCTGGTTGTCACCCGCGGCCCGGAGCGCAAGCGCCAGAACCTGGGCATCTACCGGCAACAGGTGATCGGCAAGAACAAGGTGATCATGCGCTGGCTCGCCCACCGTGGTGGCGCCCTCGACTTCCATGACTGGAAAAAGCAGCGCCCGGGTGAACCGTTCCCGATCGCCGTGGCGCTGGGTGCCGACCCGGCAACCATCCTCGGTGCCGTGACACCGGTGCCGGACACGCTGTCGGAATACGCCTTCGCCGGGCTGCTGCGAGGTACCAAGACCGAGGTCACCGCCGCCTGCGATGGCTGGCTGCAGGTGCCGGCCCGGGCCGAAATCGTGCTCGAGGGGCATATCGATCCGGAAGAGACCGCGGCCGAGGGGCCGTTCGGCGACCACACCGGCTACTACAACGAAGTCGACCACTTCCCGGTCTTCACCGTCGACCGCCTGACCCACCGCAACGACCCGATCTACCACAGCACCTACACCGGCCGGCCGCCGGACGAACCGGCCGTGCTCGGCGTGGCGCTGAACGAGGTGTTCATCCCGCTGCTGCAGCGGCAGTTCCCGGAGATCGTCGACTTCTACCTACCGCCCGAGGGCTGCTCTTACCGGCTGGCCATCGTCAGCATACGCAAGCAGTTCCCCGGTCACGCCAAGCGCGTGCTGTTCGGCGTCTGGTCGTTCTTGCGCCAATTCATGTACACCAAGTTCGTCATCGTCACCGACGACGACATCGACATCCGCGACTGGAAGGACGTGATCTGGGCGATGACCACGCGCATGGACCCGGTACGCGACACCACCCTGATCGAGAACACACCGATTGACTACCTCGACTTCGCCTCCCCGGTCGCCGGCCTCGGCGGCAAGATGGGCCTGGATGCCACCTCCAAGTGGCCCGGTGAAACGAACCGCGAATGGGGCCGCCCGATCCGCATGGACGACGCCGTGCGTGAACGCGTCGACGCCCTGTGGGACGACCTCGACATCCTCGCCGGCGACGGCGGACGCGACTGAAGCCGACCGCGGGCTATACTGGCCGGCGACGCCGCAGCACAGAGTCAGGGACGCACGATGCGCAGGATCATGGTCGTCAACCCGAAGGGCGGTTGCGGCAAGACCACGTTGGCCACCAATCTCGCCGGGACCTACGCCAGCCAGGGCGCCAGGGTGGTGCTGGCCGACTACGACCCGCAGGCCTCGAGCCTCGCCTGGCTGTCGGCACGCCCGGCTGACCGCGCCCCGATCACCGGCATTCCGGCCGTTCCCGGCGAAGAACCGAAACTGCCACGCAGCTGCGAAGTCCTGGTGATCGACGCCCCGGCCGGGGTCAGCGGCAAGCCGCTCAGGCAACTGGCGAAGACGGCACAGACCGTGCTGGTGCCGGTACTGCCATCACCGATCGACATCCGGGCCGCGGCGCGTTTCCTCAACGAACTGCTGACCCTCGGCCGCGTCACCAAGGATCGCCTGCGCGTCGGGGTAGTCGCCAACCGGGTGCGCGCACAGACCCTGATCTACCAGACCCTCGACCACTTCCTGCATTCGCTCGAGGTGCCGTACATAACCAGCCTGCGTGACACCCAGAACTATATCCGTGCCGCCGATCGTGGCCTGAGCATCGCCGAGATGGCGCCGTTCATGGTCGCCTACGACCGCGTGCAGTGGGGGCCGCTGCTCAGCTGGCTCGACAGCGCCGCCAGCCGGCCGCCACGCAGGAAAGGCTGAACCGCGGTACCGGGACCGACTGACCTGGGGCAATGCCCCGCCCGCACCGTTTTCCTAGAGTGGCCTCACCGAACACCCGAGAATCCCTCATGCCCTACACCATCCGGGTCGAGCCGAGCGGCCACCGCTTCGAGGCCACGCCCGAGGAGAGCCTGCTCGCCGCCGCCCAGCGCCAGGGACTGATCCTCCCCTACGGCTGCCGCAATGGCGCCTGCGGCACCTGCAAGGGCAAAGTGGTCTCGGGTCGCACCGCCTACCCGGGCGAGACGCCCGGGGGGATCGAACCCAGCGATTCGGAAGACGGCTTCGCCCTGTTCTGCCAAGCGCGTGCGTGCAGCGACCTGACCATCGAGGTTGGCGAAATCCAGGAGGCCGGGGAGTTGCGGTCACAGCGCCTGGCGGTGCGCGTGCAGACGCTCGAGCGGCTGGCTCACGACGTGATGCGGTTGTCGCTGCAGTTGCCGCGTGATCGGCGTCTGCAGTTTGTCGCCGGACAGTACATCGAAATCATCACCCGCGAAGGTCAGCACCGCGCCTTCTCGCTGGCCAACGCCCCGCACAATGACGGCGCACTGGAGTTGCACGCGCGCTACGTCGCCGGTGGCGACTTCACCGAGTATGTCTTTGACGGCATGCATGTGGGCGAGGTGCTGCAGATCGAGGGGCCTCATGGCCGCTTCACGCTGCACGAGGAGTCCCCGAACCCGGTCGTGCTGGTCGCCGGCGGCACCGGGTTCGCGCCGATCAAGGGCCTGCTCGAACACGCCTTCCACCTCGGCATCGAACGGCCGCTGCATTTGTACTGGGGGGTGCGGGCGGAACGCGATCTCTACCTGGCGACGCTGCCCGAGGCGTGGAGCGAGGCGCACCCGAACTTCCGCTTCACCCCGGTGCTGTCGGAACCGCAGCCCGAGGACAGCTGGCAGGGACGCACCGGCATGGTCCATGACGCGGTCGCCGCCGACCACTCCGACACCTCGGGCCTGGATATCTATGCCGCCGGTCCGCCGGTGATGGTGGGTGCCCTGCGAGACGCCGTGGTCGCTCTCGGCCTGCCGCAGACACGCTTCTACAGCGATCCGTTCGAGTGGGGCGCGCCGAAGGGGAAGTAGACCCGCCACCCGGGTCCGTTTGGTATTGCGGGCTAGCTGGCCGGGCTGCCGGCGGCGCGCAGCAGCTCACCCTCGGCACTGTCCTGGCTGGGCAGGCGCACGGCGCCGACCGGGCCGCTGCTGGCCGTCAGCTGGCCGGCTTCATCTGCGGCGAGTCTGGCCGCCTCGCGGAAGCACTTCGCTGCGGCCTCGTGTTCGCCGAGGTGCTCGAGCAGGGCACCGAGTTCACGCTGGGTCTCCACCGAGGGCTGCACCGCCAGGCTTCCCTCGAACGCACTCCGCGCCTTGCCCCAAAGCTTGTTGCGCACGGCCAGGCGGCCAACTGTCAGCAACAGCAGCGGGTTGCGTGGATCACCGGCCAGCCAGCTCTCGGCCACATCGAGCTGACGCGCCGGCTTGCCACCTTCGACCAGGCCGTAGAGGTGCACCAGGCGGTCGCTCAGGTGCCGGTTGATGCTCTCGCGAAGCAACGGCTCGGCCACGGAGCCACGACCGAAACGGACCAGGTGACGGACGTAGGTCAGCACCAGCAGCTCGCCGGCGCGCAGGTCCTTGGGCACCCGCTGCCAGATCGCTCTCAAGGCATCAACATCGTCCTCGCCCGCCGCCGTGTCGAGCAGTTCGCCGAATACCTTGAGCTCGAGCACCGTGTACTCGTTGGCCGGAATCACCTTGCGTCGGCGCAGTTCCGGCAGCAGCGTGCTGAGTCGCTGCCAGTCATTAAGCTCGAGCAGCAGTCGCATCTGCAGCTTGAGGACGTGACGGTGACGAGGTGCCTGGCGAACAAGCTGGGCCAGGGTCGACTCGGCCTGCTCCAGCTGTTGGTGTTCGAGCTGCAGCTCGGCCTGGGTCAGGCCGATCGCCAGCCGGGCTTCGGGCAGACTGTCGTGTGCCAGCCGCAGGTAGTGATCACGACGGTCGTCGGCACCGAGCTCCTGGGCCGCACGCGCGGCCGAGAGGTAGTGCAGCAACGGGGTCTCGCTGTCGTCGGCCCGCTGCAGCAGTCGGCGTTCGGCCTGGGTCCAGTCGCCTTCGGCGTAGGCGAGCAGCCCCTCGGTCAGGCCGCGTTGCGCCTTCAGGTTGCGTCGTCGCTCGCGCCAGCCACGCCAGCGCTGCGGCAGGCGCGCCGCGCCCCCGGTCAGGCGCAAGGTGTAATAGAGCAGCGCGAAAACGACCAGGACCAGCACCACCAGCACCGCAAGCGACATCTCGACGGTCCAGTTACCGACCGCGATCAGGACGTAGCCGGCATCACTGAGCAGTAGCAGCGCCGCGGCGGTGGCCGCGAACAGGATCAGTAGCAGACCGACGAGGAGTTTCACGATCCGCCGCCGCCCCTAGCCTCGCGGTAGGCTGGCACTTCACGCATCGCCCGCAACGCACCACCCACATCGGGTAGCGGCGGCGCGATGTCGATCGCGAGCAGGCGGTCGAGCTCGGCCACCGTCGCCTGGGTCGAGGCGTTTTCCTGGTCGAAGTAGGTCGTAGCCCAATCGCGCGCGCTGCGCAGGCTCTCGGCGTAAAGCGGGGCCTCGCCACGCAGCAGCGCCAGACGTGCCGCGTCAAGCTGCAGGCGCAGGTTCTGGTAGAGGAAGTACTCGAGTTCCGGTGCGAGCATGGCCTTGACCGGCTCGTCGTTGCGCCGCACCTCGACCAGTCCCTTGACCTCCTCCCAGGCCACCTCCAGCGCCTCGCGCCAGTCCTCGCCACGCGCGGCGGCTTCCGAGTCCTTGTCGCCAGCACCACGGGTGTCGCCCGGACGGTAACGGGCACCGAGCACCGGCAGGGTTCTGGCGCGCTTGGCCAGGCTGCGCAGGGAGAGAGCGAGCCCTTCGATGTCGACCTCAGGCACCGCGCGCAAGGCCGCAACCTCGTCGCTCACCTGCTCGCGTACGCCGAGCCAGGCGGAGTCACCGAGGTCATGCAGGCGGCGGTCAGCGGCCTCGAGCGCGGCGATGGCGGCATGGACGTCGCGGGCCAGCATCAGGCGGTGGGCGGCAATGCGCATCAGGTACTCGATCTCGGCGATCACCCAACGGTTGCGGTCCTGCCCCACCTCTTCGCGCAATGCCTGGTAGGTCTGCTCGGCGAGCTCGCGCTGGTGCTCCAGCGCCGTCACCTGGGCGGCGATGGCGGACGCCTGCTCGGCGAGTTGCGCCTCGAGCGCGACCGCACGGCTGTCGCTGGCGGCCAGGGCGGCGACCAGGCGTTGGTCAAGGGCCACCTGGTCGGTGGTAAACGTGGCCACCCGGGCGGACAGGTTCTGCCAGGCGAGGTAGCCACCGAGCCAGGCGACCAGAGCGACCAGCAGCGCGAGGATGGCGAGCCACGGCATCTTGCCCGTGGGGGCGGCGCCGCCAGTGTCGTCCGGCCGCGGCAGCACCTTCACCTCCTCGACCGGCGGTTCATTGCCGGCTTCGGGCCCGGTGAGAGCCTCGGGCTCGGGGTCGCCTTCGTGCGTCGGGTTTTCTTCGGCGCCGTTGGCGGGCGTCGCCGTCTCCTCAGCGTCCTCTGCTTCGGCCGGGACGGGTTCCTTGCGATCCGGATCGGTCATCTCTGATCTCTTCGTTCGGTCTCAGCCTGCCGCCAGGCGACGACGGCCTCGAACAGTCCCTGGTCGCTCGCCGAACGTGCCACCCGTGCCGCTTGTCCGACGCCCAGACCTTGAGCCTGTTGTAGCACACGACTGCTGGCGACAACCAGCGGTGTCGTTCGCAACAGTGCCTCACCCTCGGGACCGAGCAGGGTGAGCAGGTTGCACAGCCCCTCGGCACTGGTGATGACGACCACGCCGACCTCACCGTCGCGCCAACGGTCGCACAGCGGCGCGCTGTCGACCTCGGGCAAGGTGCGGCGGTAGACCTCGGCGTAGACCACCTCGGCACCACGATCGCGCAGCGTCTCGGCGAGCAGTTCGCGTCCGCCCTCACCGCGGAAGATGACCACGCGCTTGCCGGCCATGTCGCTGAGCGCCGACTGCTCCAGAAGCGCCTCGCTGTCAAAACGGTCCGCGGGACGGATCGCCGGCTCCAGTCCGCGCTCGATCAAGGCCTGCGCGGTCGCCTCGCCGATCGACGCCGTGACCAGATCCGGCGGCCAGTCACACCGTGCGCGCACCGCGGTCACGCCCTGCTCGACAGCGTTGGCGCTGATGAAGATGGCGAGGTCGAAACCGTCTAGCACGTCGATCACGGCCGCTGCCGCGGCCGGGTCGGCTGGCGGCGTGATGGTGATCACCGGGAAACGGATCGGGGTACCGCCAGCAGCGGCGATCAGGTCGCAGAGCGGTTCGGCCTGGTGCGCCGGTCGTGTGACCAGCACGCCGAGGCCTGCCAGCGGGCGCGCCGCCGGGTCGGAGGTCATTCCGGTTGGCCGGCGTAGACGTCGCGCAGGATGCGGTCGGCTCCGCGTCCGAGGAGTTCCTCGGCCAGCCCGGTACCGAGGGCTTCCGCCTCGGCGGCCGTGCCACGTCGTTCGCCCTGGATCAGCTCGCTGCCATCCGGCGCGCCGACCAGTCCGCGCAGCCAGACCTGGTCGCCATCGACCACGGCGTAGCCAGCGATCGGTACCTGGCAGCCACCCATCAGGCGGGCGTTGAACGCCCGCTCGGCCGACACCTGCACCGTGGTGACCGGGTCTGCAAGCGGAGCCAGTAACGTATTGATCCGGGTGTCATCGGCACGGCACTCGATCCCGATCGCCCCCTGGCCGATGGCCGGCAGGCTCTGTTCTGGGGCGAGCAGTTCACGGATGCGCTCGCCGAATCCGAGGCGCAGCAGGCCGGCCCCGGCGAGGATCACCGCGTCGTAATCACCGGCGTCGAGCTTTGCCAGACGCGAGTTGACGTTGCCGCGCAGGTCGCGGATCTGCAGGTCGCCACGCCACGCCAGCAGCTGACACTGGCGTCGCAGGCTGCAGGTACCGACCCTGGCCCCTTCGGGCAGGTCTGCGAGGGCCGCGTAGGTGTTGGAGACGAAGGCATCGCGGTGCTCGGCACGATCGAGGATGACCGCCAGGTGCAATCCCTCCGGGAACTCGATCGGCACGTCCTTCATCGAGTGAACCGCAAGATCGGCCCGTCCCTCGAGCATGCCCTGCTCCAGCTCCTTGACGAACAGCCCCTTGCCGCCGACCTTGGCCAGCGGACTGTCGAGGATCTTGTCGCCGCGCGTGGTCATCTTGATCAGTTCCACAGCCAGGCCGGGATTGTGGCTCTGCAGCTCGGCGGCAACGTGCTCGGCCTGCCAGAGGGCCAGCGGGCTCTTGCGCGTGGCAATGCGGACGGTGTCGACGGTCATGAGCTGGCCTCGGGGCGGGGAACGGGGATGGTATCGACGCCCGCCAGCGGTGGCAAACGCCCGGCCATGACCGGCTCCGGGTAACCCCTTACCCCGTCATTGGTATTCACCAGTGGCACCGGTGACCGTTAGATTGTGGCCATGAGCACGACCGCCAGCATCCGTCGGGCAGGTTCGAGTCCGCGCCTGCACTGGCTGCTCGGCGCCCTGCTGCTCGGCACCTGCTCGCTGGCCGCCGCCCAGGAGCCGATCCCCGACGCCGATGACCTGCAGCGCCTTGGCGGTAAAATCCGTAATGACGGGACGCCTCTTGTGCTGGTGATTTGGGCCCACGACTGCCCCTACTGCAAGGTCCTCGACGAACAGATCCTGCGCCCGCTGCAAGCAAGCGGCGAACTGGCTGGTCGCGCCCTGCTGCGCAAGATCGACCTGGACGGCGCCGGACTGCGTGATTTTGACGGCCAACGAATCGACGGCTGGAGCTTCGCCGACCGCTACCGCGCCAAACTGACCCCGACCGTGCTGTTTCTCGACGCCGAAGGTAACGAACTGGCCGAACGCATGGTCGGCATCAACACCGTCGACTTCTACCCGGCCTATCTCGACCGCGCCATCGATGCCGCGGGCAAGCGCCTGCGCGCAGGCGACCCTCCGTTCAGCCCCCGCCCCTGAGCATGGCGCGCAGCGCCGCGGCGTGGCGCCGGCTTACCTCCAGCCGCTCATCACTGCCGGTAAGTTCGACCCGCAGCACCCCGCCATCGTGCACCAGCGCCCGCAGGGTATCGCGTGCCACCAGGGCATTGCGGTGGATGCGCACGAAGCGCTCACCGAACTCCTCATGCAGCGACTTCAGCGACTCCTCGAGCAGTAACTCGCCGTCACGGTAGACCACGCGCACGTACTTCTGGTCGGCCTGCAAGAAGATCACCTCGTCGACCGGCACCATCACCAGGTCGCCGTGACGCCGGGCGCAGAGATGGGTCCGGGCCGATGACTCACTGCTGTCGACCAGGGCACTCAGCTGCGCCCGGTTGATGCGTGCGCAACTGGCCAATGCCTCGGCCAGGCGCTCGGCGCGGATCGGCTTGAGCAGGTAGTCGACGGCGTGGCGGTCGAACGCCTCCAGCGCGTGCTCACCGTAGGCGGTGGTGAACACTACCGCTGGCGGTGTCGCCAGCAGTTCGAGATGGCGCGCGGCCTCGAGCCCGTCCATCCCCGGCATACGGATGTCGAGCAGAACGACGTCGGGACGCAGGCGTGTCGCCGCCTTGAGCGCCTCGGTCCCGTTGCCCGCCTCGCCGGCCAGCTCGATCCCGGGCAGCGTATCGAGCTGGCGTCGCAGCCGTTCACGCGCCAGCGGTTCATCGTCCACCACCAGGACGCGCATCACGTCCCCCGACCTGGCGGCAGCTGCAGGGTGGCGCGGAAACGGTCCTCGGTCACGATCGTCTGCAGCAGGCCTTTGCGACCGTAGAAAACCGCCAGCCTGGCGTCGATGTTCTCCAGTGCCATGTGGTTGCCGCTCTCACGGTTACCCCGGCGCACGGGTAACGGATTGTCGATCACCAGCACGGCATCCGCTCCATCACGACTGCCACGTACGCTCAGCGTACCGCCCTCTGCTCGCGGCTCGATGCCATGGTAGACGGCATTTTCGAGCAGCGGCTGGACGATCAGCGCCGGCACCGCGAGGTCGCCGTCGAGCTCATCGACATCCCAGTCGATGTGCAGGCGGTCACCGAGACGCAGCTGCTCGATGTTCAGGTAACGGTGGGCCAGCTCCAGCTCGAGTGCCAGCGTCACCCCTTCGGTTGGATTGCCCAGGCTGGCGCGGAACAGCTCGGCGAGATCCTCGATCGTCGCTTCGGCCAGCTCCGGCCGGGTGCGCGTCAGGCTGGCGACCGTGTTGAGGCTGTTGAACAGGAAATGCGGGCGAATGCGCGCTTGTAGCGCTTCGAGATGGGCGCGCGACTCGGCCAGTACCTGGCGCTGCCACTGGTGGCGGACGTAGAAGTAGCGCAGGGACACGGCCGAGGCGATGGCGCCGATGGCCAGACTGCGCCAGAGAAAGCCGTCGCGCCAACCACCCGGCAGCAGCTGGTCGATCCCGAGACGGTCGGCCAGCGCCTGGGCCACCAGCGTCACCAGCACGATCACGGCGAGTAGTAGCAGGTAGGCCAGTGTTGCCGCCGGGACGTCGCCGAGACGCGCCAGGTAACGGCGCGCGAGGCAGAGGACCGCCGTGCCGGTCAGCGCGACCCACTGCACGAACAGCGACACCAGGCCGAGGTCGGACCAGCGGTCGCCGCCCGTGGCCGGGGCCAGGGTCAGTACCAGGGCCAGCATTTCGCCAATCACGACCACGGCGAACACGATGCGCAACCCGCAGAAATCGGGCAGGAATGTGGTCGGAATGTCGCTGGCGGTCGGCTGGCGGCCCATGGCACCTGTTCGTTTTTTCCCGCGCCAAGTCTAGCCGGAATACCCTTTGGCTGACTGGTATACTGCGCGCCTTTTCCATCCAAGCACCGACGGGCAGCAGTGATGAGCGACGACAAGCCGGCCGACAAGCTCTGGGGCGGGCGGTTCAACGAGCCGACCGACGCCTTCGTCGAGGATTTCACCGCCTCGGTCGGATTCGACCGCCGCCTCTACCGCCAAGACATCGCCGGGTCGATCGCCCACGCCACCATGCTCGCCCGCGTCGGCGTTCTCAGTGCAGAGGATGCCGCCAGCATCGTCACCGGGCTGGAGGCGATCCGCGACGACATCGAGGCCGGCCGCTTCGACTGGTCGGTCGGGCTCGAGGACGTGCACATGAACGTCGAGGCGCGGCTGACCGAACGGGTCGGCGACGTCGGCAAGCGGCTGCACACCGGCCGTTCGCGCAACGACCAGGTCGCCACCGACATCCGTCTCTGGCTGCGTGACGAAATCGACGTCACCTGCGCCACCCTGCGCCGCCTGATGGCCGGGCTGGTCGGGCTCGCCGAGCGCGAGGCCGAAACCATCCTGCCCGGTTTCACCCACCTGCAGGTGGCGCAGCCGGTCACCTTCGGTCACCACGTGCTGGCCTGGTTCGAGATGCTGAAACGGGACCACGGCCGACTGGTCGACTGCCGTGCGCGGGTCAACGTCATGCCGCTCGGCGCCGCGGCACTGGCCGGGACCAGCTACCCGATCGACCGTACGATGACCGCCGAACTGCTCGGCTTCGACGGCGTGGCCGAGAACTCGCTCGATGCCGTCAGCGACCGTGACTTCGCCATCGAGTTCTGCGCCTGCGCGAGCCTGGTGATGATGCACCTGTCGCGCATGGCCGAGGAGCTGGTGCTCTGGTCTTCGGCGCAGTTCGATTTCATCACCCTGCCCGACCGCTTCTGCACCGGCTCGTCGATCATGCCGCAGAAGAAAAATCCCGACGTACCCGAGTTGGTGCGCGGCAAGAGCGGTCGCGTCTACGGCCACCTGGTGTCACTGCTGACACTGATGAAGTCACAGCCGCTGGCCTACAACAAGGACAACCAGGAGGACAAGGAGCCGCTGTTCGACGCCGTCGACACGGTCAAGGATTCGCTGCGGGCGTTCGCCGACATGCTGCCGGAACTCGCTGTCAACGCCGATCGGATGCGCACCGCTGCCAGCCAGGGTTTCGCCACGGCGACCGACCTGGCCGACTACCTGGTGCGCCAGGGGATGCCGTTCCGCGACGCCCACGAGGTGGTGGGCAAGGCGGTACGTCTCGGGGTCGAGAGCGGCCGCGACCTGGCCGAGATGTCGCTCGAGGAGTTGCAGGCTTTTTCGTCGACCATCGGCGCCGACGTCTTCGAGGTGCTGTCGCTGGAGGGTTCGGTCGCCGCACGTGACCACCTCGGGGGTACGGCACCGGCGCAGGTACGTGCCGCCGCGCAGCGGGCCCGGGGCTGGCTCGAGGCCCAGGCGAACGATTGAGGTCGTTGGAAACGGGGGCGCCGCGAACGCGGCGCCCCCTGCCAATCACTTGACCTTGGCTTCGATCGAGTCGCTCTTGCCCTTATTGTCGATCCAGCTCAGCTTGACCGCGTCACCCGACTTGGCGCCCTTGAACTTGAACGCGATGTAGGGGTTCTTCGACACTGCCGGACCCCACTGGGCCGTCATCACCACCTTGCCCGCGTGCTCACAGGT
>CAXMPC010000192.1:0-4268 GCA_964195335.1 uncultured Gammaproteobacteria bacterium
TTCGTGCGCCAGGGCAAGTCCTGCATCGACACGTGACAATCATCATGTGACCGCCATCCGGGGCCACGGCATAATGCGGCCCTTCGACCGACCAGCCAGGGGAACCGAGAGATGAGTAACGTGCCGGCCGAGCTGCGCTACAACAAGTCCCATGAATGGGTACGCCGCAACGACGACGGGACCGTCACCGTCGGCATCACCGACCACGCCCAGGAACAGCTGGGTGACCTGGTCTTCGTCGAGCAACCCGAGGTCGGCGCGACGCTCACCGCCGGTGCCGAATGCTGCGTGGCCGAGTCGGTCAAGGCCGCCTCCGACGTCTACAGCCCGCTCGACGGCGAAGTGACCGCGATCAACGAGGCCCTGGCCGACAGCCCGGAGCTGATCAACACCGATGCCTACGGCGAGGGCTGGTTGTTCCAGATGACCCCGGCCGACGCCGCCGCCATCGACGCCCTGCTCGATGCCGAGGCCTACCAGGCCGTGATCGACGCCGAAGACCACTGATCCCCGCGCCAGCATGCCGTTCATCCCGCACACCGAGGACGACGTCCGGGCGATGCTCGACACCATCGGTGCCGATGCCATCGAGACGCTGTTCGACGAAATCCCCGCCAGCCTGCGCTGCCCCGAGCCGAACGTCCCCGAGGGGCTGAACGAATCGGCCGTCAACCGGCTGATGCTCGGCCGCGCCCAGCAGGACGGCACCCCGATCTGCTTCGCCGGCGCCGGTGCCTACGACCACCACGTCCCGGCCGCGGTCTGGGAGCTGGTCACCCGCGGCGAGTTCTACACCGCCTACACCCCGTACCAGGCCGAGGCGAGCCAGGGCACCCTGCAGGTGCTCTACGAGTACCAGACCATGATGACCCGGCTGACCGGGCTCGAGGTCTCCAACGCCTCGCTCTACGACGGAGCCTCGGCACTGGCTGAAGCGGTGCTGATGTCGGTACGCGCCAACCGCAAGGCCAAGTCGCGCCGCGTGCTGGTGCCGCGCAGCCTGCACCCGGCCTACCGCGACACCGTCCACACCATCGTCCGCAACCAGGGCATCGAGCTGATCGAGGTGTCGTTCGACCCCGCCGGTGGCCACACCACCGCCGAGGCACTGGCCGCGGCCAAGGGCGACGACGCCATCGCCGCCGTAGTCATTCCGCAGCCGAACTACTTCGGCGTGCTCGAAGAGGTCGACGAGCTGACCGACTGGGCGCACGCCAACGGCGCTTTGGCGATCGCCGTGGTCAACCCGGTGGCCCTCGGCCTGCTTGCCCCGCCCGGCGACTGGGGCGAGAAGGGCGCCGACATCGCCTGCGGCGAGGGCCAGCCCATGGGCGCGCCGCTCAGTTCCGGCGGCCCCTACTTCGGCTTCCTCTGCTGCACCGGTGCGCTGGTCCGGCAGATCCCGGGGCGCATCGCCGGGCGCACCGTCGACCTCGACGGCAAGCAAGGTTTCACGCTCACCCTGCAGGCGCGTGAGCAGCACATCCGCCGCTCCAAGGCGACCTCCAACATCTGCACCAACCAGGGACTGCTGGTTACCGCGGCGACCATCCACATGGCGCTGATCGGCCCCGGTGGCCTGGCGCGCATTGCCAAAGCCTGCGCCGCCAACACCCGCGCGCTGGTCGCCTCGCTCGGCGCCCAGCCCGGTGTCGAGCCACTGTTCGACCGCCCGGTGTTCCACGAGTCCGCGCTGCGCATGACGCTACCGGCCGACCAACTGCTGCGTACGCTGGCGGCCCAGGACGTCATCGGCGGCGTCGCGCTGGAACCCGACTACCCCGAACTCGGCAACGCCCTGCTGGTCTGTGCCACCGAGCAGCGCAGTGCCGAAGAGATCTCTGCCTACGCCGAACACCTGCAACGGATCCTCGAGCGCCAGGGCATGGAGACCTGCCGCCTGCGCCCCGAGTCCCTCTGACACTAACCACGCCGGAACCAACCGGCGTCACACCACCAAGGAGAACACCCCATGGCCACCATCACCCTCAAGGGCAACGAGATCCACACCAACGGCGATCTGCCCAAGGCCGGCGACACTGCCCCCGATTTCCGCCTGACCGCCGGGGACCTCTCCGACGTGTCGCTGTCCGACTACGCCGGAAAGCGCGTGCTGCTCAACATCGTGCCGAGCCTCGACACCCCGACCTGCGCCACCTCCACCCGCAAGTTCAACGAGGCCGCGAGCACGGTCGAGAACACGGCGATCCTGGTGGTAGCCGCCGACCTGCCCTTTGCCATGGGCCGCTTCTGCACCACCGAGGGGATCGAGAACGTCACCCCGCTGTCGCTGATGCGCTCGCGTAACTTCGCCAAGGACTACGGCGTGCTGATCACCGACGGCCCGCTGGCCGGCATCACCGCCCGTGCCATCGTCGTCATCGAGACCGACGGCAAGGTGAGCTACTCCGAGATGGTCCCGGAGATCGCCCAGGAGCCGGATTACGACGCCGCTCTCGCCGCGCTGCGCGGCTGAGTCCGGAGCACTTCTCGCACCAGGCCAATCCAATCCAGGGAACCCCGGCCATGCTGATCTTCGAGCACTCGCGTCCCGGCCACGTCAACCTGGCCCAGTGCCCGGCCGACGTGCCGGCCCCCGACGACCTCCCGGAGCGCTTCCTGCGCCGGGAGCCGCCGGGGCTGCCCGAGGTCGGCGAGCCGCAGGTGGTGCGCCACTACACCCGGCTGTCGCAGAAGAACTTCTCCATCGACACCAACTTCTACCCGCTCGGCTCGTGCACCATGAAGCACAACCCGCGCGCGTGTAACCGGCTGGCGATGCTGCCGGGGTTCCTGGCCCGCCACCCGGCGGCACACGACGATCTCAGCCAGGGGTTCCTCGCCTGCATGTGGGACCTGCAGGAGATGATGCGAGAGGTGACCGGCATGGCTGGCATGGCGCTGTCGCCGGCGGCTGGGGCACAGGGCGAATTTGCCGGGGTGGCGATGATCCGTGCCTACCACGACGACCGCGGCGACGATGTCCGCAGCGAGATCCTGGTCCCCGACACAGCCCACGGCACCAACCCCGCCTCGGCGGTGATGTGCGGTTACACCGTGCGCGAGATCCCGACCAACAAGAACGGCGACGTCGACCTTGAAGCGCTGCAGGCCGCGGTTGGACCGCAGACGGCCGGCATCATGCTCACCAACCCGTCCACGCTGGGCGTGTTCGAGCGCCAGATCGAGCCGATCGCCAAGGCGGTACACGATGCCGGCGGCCTGCTCTACTACGACGGCGCCAACCTCAACGCCATCCTCGGCAAGGCGCGCCCGGGCGACATGGGCTTCGATGTCGTCCATATCAACCTGCACAAGACCTTCTCCACCCCGCACGGCGGCGGTGGCCCGGGTGCCGGGCCGGTCGGGGTGAGCGAGCGCTTACTCCCCTACCTGCCGATCCCACGCGTCGGCAAGGACGGCGACCGTTACCACTGGCTCGGCGAGGCCGAGACGCCCAAGAGCATCGGCCGTTTGTCGGCCTTTGCCGGCAACGCCGGCGTCCTGATCCGAGCCTACATCTACGCCCGTATGCTCGGCCGCGAAGGCATGATCCGCGTCGGCGAGTACGCCACCCTGAACGCCAACTACCTGATGGCGCGGATGGTCGAGGCCGGTTTCGACCTCGCCTACCCTGATCGCCGTGCGACCCACGAATTCATCGTCACGCTGCAGAAGCAGACCAAGGAACTCGGCGTGCGGGCGATGGACTTCGCCAAGCGGTTGCTGGATTTCGAGCAGCACGCCCCGACCACCTACTTTCCGTTGCTGGTGCCCGAGTGCCTGCTGATCGAGCCTACCGAGACCGAGTCCAAGGCCGAACTCGACCGTTTCGCCGAGACCATGGCGAACATCTTGCAGGAGTCGAAGGAGAACCTGGAGATAGTGACCGGGGCGCCGCATACGCAACCGGTGCGGAGACTGGACGAGGTGCGGGCGGCGCGTGAACTGGACCTGGCGTGGAAGGGCAAGACCGGCTGAAAGCGCCTAGCGCCTCACATCGTTAATTATATAAATCCGTCACCTTTCTAATTTCATTCGGCAGCGGGTCAGAAATCCGGGTCCGAATCTTCACCTCCCGTTTTCCAATAGGCACCTGATGCGTCGAACACCTCGTTATTGAACCAGGTCAGTTCTCTCGATTGCTGCAGGAACTGCTCGGTTTCATCTCTCGTCAGGGGACGCCAACTTCTGTTTCTTTCAACACCGTCAGCCGAACTCACCGAAAGCGGGTACCGTTCGAGCACTTCCTCCTGAGCCTCGGCAAG
>CAXMPC010000193.1:0-10301 GCA_964195335.1 uncultured Gammaproteobacteria bacterium
TGGTTTCGGACCTGCTGATCCAGTTGCTTCTGAACCTGCTGTCCAACGCCATCGACGCCTGTGCCGACGGCAGTGACGACGGATGCATCACCGTAAGCTCGCGAGTTGTTGCGGACCGGGTGGTCCTGGAGGTGGCCGACAACGGCGGCGGCATGTCCCCCGAGGTGCTGGCTCGCGCAGGAGAGCCTTACTTCACCACCAAGCCGGACGCGGCTGGCCTCGGCCTCGGCCTGGCTCTGTGTCGTTCGCTGGCCGATGATCTGAAAGCGGAACTGGAGATCGAATCGGAGCCGGGCAGAGGAACGCACGTACGCGTGGTATTCCAGCCGCCGGCGATCGGGGGTGAGTGACGACCAGGTGGGGCCGGCCGGTCAGGGGGTGGTCTGGCAGACGCTGGCCTCGCGGGCCCCGCTCAGTTCCAGCATCCGGTCGTAGCTGATCGGAACCACCGAGCAGGCGTTACCGGCCGCCGGGTAGATCACCTCGAACCGTTTCAGTGAGGTGTCGAGCAGCCGCGGCAGATCGTCTGGCAGCAGGAACGGGCACACTCCGCCCGGGGCGTAGCCGGTCCACGCCACCACCTCGTCGGCGCTCGCCATGCTCACCTTGCCGGCGTATCCGGTCGCCTGTTTCAGTTTCGCCTGTTTCACCCTGGCGTCACCGGCGGCAATCACCGCAACGTGGCTTTTGCCGACACGGAACAGGAGCGTCTTGGCGATCTGGCCGACGGCACAGCCGGCGGCGGCTGCCGCGGTCTCCGAAGTCGGGGTCGGCACGTCGAATTCCAACACCTCGATGCCATGGGTCGCGAGGTAGGTGCGCACCCGCTCGATGGCCGGTTTCTCACCCCTTTCGGTTCCGGTTGAGAGGGGCTGTCCGGACGGTGCGTTACGGGATGGGGCGGTGTCGTTCGTCATGAGGCGTGCAATTGTACGCGCCCCCACCGGGTCTGGTTATTCAGGACACCCCGAATTCCGTGTCCGGCGCGGCCATGCCGGGTGTGAATTCGGGGCCTGCCACGTCCGGAAGGTCCCGCACAGGCGTGGCGCCGGGTGCACCTGGGAGATGCGATGAGTCCGAGGCCAGTCACCATCTTGCTCGCGCTGCTGATCGGCGTCGTCACCACTGTGACGGTGCGTGCCGAAGTTTTTCATGGCGAGGGCGTCACGGTCGAGTTGGTCGCCGAGGTCGTCTCGGTGCAGCCGGGGTCACCGTTCCGCGTCGGCCTGCGACTCAATCCCGAACCGGGCTGGAAAACCTACTGGCGCAATCCTGGTGGCGCAGGATTGCCTACCCGCCTGGACTGGACGCTCCCCGCCGGGGTCGCGGCCGGCCCGTTGCAATGGCCTGCCCCGGAGGCGTTTGACGCCCTGGGCATGCTCAGCCTTGGCTACGCTGGCGAGGTGTTGTTGCCGACCCGGCTCACTCCCGACGAGGAGTTGCTGCCCGGAGGGGTGGTGACGCTCCGGGCGCAAGCCAGCTGGCTGGCATGCCATGACGTCTGCGTTCCGGGGCGGGCCACCTTCGATCTGGCGCTGCCGGTGACGGCGATGCCGCCGCGACCCGATCTGCAATGGCGTGACCTGTTCGCCCGGACCACGGCGCGGATCCCCGGGTCCCTGCCGCAGACGGTAGCGACCTTCGATCTCGTCGAAGGTCGACTGCAACTCGACCTGACCGCCTCGGCTCCGCTGTTCGCAGAGGGTCGCACGGCCCGTTTCTACCCGTTGGCGAAGCGGGTGATGGCGCTGGACCAGCCGCAACAGGTACGCATCGAGGCCCAACGGTTGCGCCTGGATCTACCCGCCTACCGGAATCTGACCGAGCCGCCCGAACGGCTCGACGGGGTGCTGCTCGTCACTACTGCGTCCGGAGAACAGGCTTACGAAATCAGCGCGACGGCGCCGTCTCCGAACCCAGTGGCGTTACCACCGGGCGGCATCGCCGCGGCCGTCACCGGCGAGCAGGATGGGTTGATCAAGGTGCTGCTGCTGGCGCTGGCCGGTGGCCTGCTGCTCAATCTGATGCCCTGTGTATTCCCGGTACTGACGCTGAAAGCGATCAACCTGCTCGAGTGCGTCAAGGTGTCGCACCACGCGCAGCGGCTGCACGGCCTGGCCTACACCGCCGGCGTGGTGCTCTTTTTCGTCCTGGTGGCCGGCGTGCTGCAACTGGTGAAGGCGACCGGCCAGAGCATCGGCTGGGGATTCCAGTTGCAGGCACCGTGGTTTGTCGCCGTGCTGGTCTACCTGCTTTTCGTGCTCGGTCTCGGATTCTCCGGGATGCTGGAGATTGGCGGTCGCTTCATGGGATTGGGCGAGACCCTGACAAAGCGTAGCGGTCACCTCGGCTCGTTCTTCACCGGGGCGCTCGCCGCCGTCGTCGCCAGCCCGTGCACGGCGCCATTCATGGGCACCGCGATCGCCTATGCGCTGCTGCAGCCACCGCTTCATTCACTGCTGATTTTCGCCACCCTCGGCACCGGCATGGCACTGCCGTTCCTGGTCCTCGCCTTCGTCCCGCAGCTCGCCCGACTGTTGCCACGGCCCGGCCCGTGGATGAATGTCTTCCGTCAGGCGATGGCCTTCCCCCTCTACCTGACGGCGATCTGGCTGCTCTGGGTGCTGGGCCGCCAGACCGACATGACCGCCGTGTCACTGGTCCTAGGTGGCATGCTGCTGATCGTCTTTGCGATCTGGGTACGCCACCTCGACCTGCGCGGCACCAGCCGCTGGCGGCGCGTCAACGCCACCATGGCGCTGGGCGCCGTAGTCGTCGCCTTCGCCCTGCTCGGTACCTCGGCCTTGCGTCCCGATGCGGCAGACCAGGCGCGGGCCGCTGCCGCACCGGCAGATCCATTCTGGGCCGCCTACGATCGGCGGCGGTTCGATGAACTGCGCGCGGCGGGACAGCCGGTTTTCATCAACATCACCGCCGACTGGTGCATCAGCTGCATCGCCAACGAGCGGGTGGCACTGAGTCTGCCGAATGTGCGCGAGGCGTTCCACGACAAGGGGATCGTTGTGATGAAGGGGGACTGGAGTCGTGGCGACCCCGAACTGACCGCGATCCTGGAGTCGTTCGGCCGTACCGGTGTGCCGCTCTACGTGCTCTACCCGGCCGGGCAGGGGGCACCACGGCTGCTGCCGCAGTGGCTGACGCCGATGAACGTGCTCGACGCGCTGGGTTAGCTGCGACGTGACACGGAGATCCGATCGGTCTTTTGGCGGGCTTCCTCCAGGAGTTCTTACCCTGTAGGAACGGCCCCTTTATACCCCCTGGGTATAGGCCGCGACCGAGCGGGAGAAAATCCATCGGCCCGTGGGCGGGCCTCCTACAAGGGGCGCCATTGACACGCGGCGCCAATGCCGCGGCCGGGCGGAAGACGGTCAATCAGTCTGCTGGTGTATTGCGTACGGTAAGGAGCTGTAGGAGCGGCCCACAGGCCGCGATCGGGTGGAAGAAAATCCATCAGCCCGTGGCCGGCCTCCTGCAGGAAGCCCCTTGTAGGAGCGGCGCCTTTATGCCCTTTACGGGTACACGCCGCGAACCGGGGATAGGGAAACCGCTCAGCCCGCCGGAGCCGCCGCCACCATCCGCGGCAGCTGCTTTTCGACGTGGACGATGGCGTCGGGACCGCAGGTGCCGGCACAGAGGTCGCAGCCGGTGCAGAGCGTCGAGTCGATGTCGACAAAGAAGAGCTCTTTCTCCTTGCCGTTCGGCTTCACCGTCATCTCGCGCCGGGTTACCGAGATCACCGGGCAGCCGACGTCGAGGCAGTTGCCGCAGCCAGTGCAGGCGTCAGCGATCACCTCGTAGGGTTTCTGCGGGGTGAAGTGGTCGATCAGCACGCACGGCTGGTTGGTGATGATCACCGACACCTCGGGGACCTTGGTCTCCTCGCGCAGGGTGCGGAACAGCACCGGAAGCTCGTAGGGATTGACCACGTGGATGCGCTCGCGCTTGACGCCGAGCGCCTCGACCAGCTTGGCGAAATTGACCTCGGGTGCCGGGTCGCCGCGCAGGTCACGGCCCGAGGCCGGGTGGTCCTGGCCACCGGTCATGCCGACGGCGCGGTTGTCGGCGATCACCACCGTCAGGTTGCCGCCGTTGTAGACGCTGTTGAGCAGTCCCGGCATGCCGGTGTGGAGGAAGGTCGAGTCGCCGATCACCCCGACCACATGCCGGTTGGGATCGCTGTCACCGCGCGCCTTGTCGATGCCGAGCGCGATGCCCATCGACGAACCCATGCAGATCGCCGTGTCCATGGCGTTCCACGGCGGACCGTAGGCCAGCGCGTAGCAGCCGATGTCGCCGGGGATGGTCAGGTTCTTGCGCAGCCGCGACAGGCAGACCGACAGCCCGAGGTGGGGGCAGCCGGGGCACATGGTCGGCGGGCGCGGGAACAGCGCGGCCGGGTCTGCCGACGGTGCGGCGGCTGACTCCTCGACGACCGCGTCGCCGAACAGCGGCGCCAGCGCCGGGCGCAGCACGCTGGGGGTCAGCTCGCCCATCACCGGCAACAGATCCTTGCCGTGGCAGGTGATGCCGGCGGCGCGGGCCTCCATCTCGATCAACGGCTCGACCTCCTCGGCGATAACCAGGGTGTCGACGGTGGCGGCGAAGGCGCGGATCTTCTCGACCGGCAGCGGTGTGCCGAAGCCGAGTTTGAGTACCGGGGCGTTCGGGAACGCTTCCTGGACGTGCATGAACACGGGACCCGAGGTGACGAAGCCGACCTTCCTGTCGGGGCCGTCATGGACGACGTTCAGCGGGTGCATCTCGCTCGCCGCGCGTAGCTCGCGGTCGCGGGCATGAAAGCCGGGCAGGCGCCGCTTGGCGGTGGCCGGGGTCATCACCCAGCGGTTGGCATCGAAGTGGAAGCCGGTCGCCGGGTGGCTCTCGCGTTCGCCGACGGTGACCGGGTTCTTGACGTGGCAGATGCGCGTGGTCAGGCGCAGGATCACAGGCGTTTCGAACTGCTCGGAGAGTTCGAACGCCACCTTGACCATCGCCAGCGCTTCCTGGGCGTCGGCCGGCTCCAGCACCGGCATGTGACCGAAGCGGCCCCAGTAGCGCGAGTCCTGCTCGTTCTGTGATGAGGAGATGCCGATGTCGTCGGCGACGGCGACCACCAGGCCGCCCACCACGCCGGCCAGGGTCTGGCTCATCAGCGGATCGGAGGCGACGTTGAGGCCGACCTGCTTCATCGCCGCGAAGCCGCGGGCGCCGGTCATGCTGGCGCCGATGGCGACCTCGAGCGCGACCTTTTCGTTGACCGACCACTCGGCGTGCAGGTCTGGGAAGCGGCCGAGGGTCTCGAGGATCTCGGTCGACGGCGTGCCCGGGTAGGCGGCGGCGACGGCGGTGCCGGCCTCCCAGACGCCGCGGGCAACGGCCTCGTTGCCGGTAATGAGCAGGCGCTCGCCGGGTTGCGCGTTCACAAGGTCGATTACGGTCACCTCGAAATTCGGAGTCGAGCCTCAGCCCGCATTGGAGATGCAGTTTAACCCGAGGAGACGCCAGTCGAGGTCATGCAGCAGTCCGAAAGCACCATTCGTGGAACTCGCCCGAAATGGCCGTGCCCGGGCAGCGAGCCTCCGTCGATCATGGCTTGGAAGGTGCTGCAGTGAGGTGAGCCGCAAGGAGACCGGACCGTCGGCGCAAATCTGACAGCGCAACTGGGGATATTGCGGCGAATCGAGCATTGGCTGATATGGGGCAAACGAGGGTGTGTTCCTCCCGGTCGTGGACAAGCATCACCACGCTTTCACGGTCTCCTACTGTGGTTATGGCCACACACGCGCCACGACCGGGATGCCGCGGGATCGCCCCGCGACATAGAAACCACTCTGCTCGAGGAATCCATCATGAACAGGATAATACTCAAGCGTCTCGCAGCTCGCATGCTGCTGCTTTCTGGTTTGCTTGTTGTCTCTTTCGGCCTCCAAGCCGAGACGTTAACGGGTAAGCTCAACGGTCACGACTGCGCCGAAAGGGGCACCACATGTCCCGTCGACCGGCTTGACCCGCACGTGACCCTGGAAGCGGACTTCGTGCTGCAGGTGGCGAGCGGAGAGTACTACTTCCTCCCCAACGTCCCGCGCGATATCAAGGTGCGCCACGTTCTTGAAACGGCCACGGTCGAGGGTCAGGTGAATCGCAAGTACAACGCGATCACCGTGGACTCCGTCTCGGTCGGCGGCAAGGAGGTCTGGTCGCAGGCCGCGGTTCAGGCGGAGTACGATCGGATGTTCAAGGGGCGCTGATCCACAAACGACCTCGTCGACGGGCCCGTCGATGGCGGCGTCCGCCGCCTGGCCCGTCGACGAATGTGTTGCGGAGAACAAACGTGAAATCCAGCCGTGGACTCCACGCCGCCCTCCTCGGGTTGGGCGCCGTGCTACTGACCTTGGTCGTCTCACCGACAGGCTCGGCGCCACTCGGCTTGCGTGAAATTCAACCGCGTACACCGGCACCCGAACTCGGCCTGGTGGACCTCTCCGGGCGTACCCACGAACTCGATGACTACAGGGGCCAGGTGTTGGTCGTCAGTTTCTGGGCGACCTGGTGCTCACCATGCATCAAGGAGTTGCCCGCATTGACCCGTACCGCGGACGAACTTCTGCCCTCCGGCGTGCACGTCATCACGATCGCGATGGGGCAGTCGGTGGATGAAGTACGAGAATTCGTCGCCGAGCAAAACTTCCCGATGGCCAAGCTCGTCGATCCCGAAGCGGATGCAGCTGAACGCTGGCGAGTTCAGGCCCTGCCCACGGCTTACGTGGTCGATCCGCAGGGTCGTCTGGCGCTGCGCATCGTCGGCAACTACGACTGGGACGATGCAGAGTTCAGGGAGAAGGCCGTGGCGCTGTTTGCCGAAGGTCGCGCCAAGCGTCCCTAGGTGTGGCGCGAGCCGGGCGACGGGCCTGCGAACCCGATCCTCGCATTAGCTGCCGAGGCTTGGCAGTGCGTGTCCGTACTCCCCTTGGTGGAGTGCACGGTCACGGTCCGGTTCGATGCTCGTGGTTGCCGAATCGCGGAGACTGGACGGGTGGTCACGGGTGCACCTCCAGGTGCTGGCGCCGAGGGCGATTCCCGGGCGAACGCCACGTTTCCGGTCATCAACTGGCGTCGTGCATTCGCCCCGCCGTTCAGCCTCCGGAGACCTCGTTCGGGGTGTGGCGCAAATTACCCCGAGGCCGCGGTGGTGGCGCTGGCACTCTCGGCCGCGCGTTTCTGCAACTGCACCCAGTCCTGGTCGACCGCGGCCTGCACCTCGGCCAGCTGGCTTTCACTGAGGTGGCGATAGCGCTTCTGCACCGACAGGTAGTCGGACACCGGAACCGTCTTGGCGTCGTGGTTCAGCGTGTAGTGGTGACCTTCCTCGACTTCGTAGAGCGGCCACATGCCGCTGTCGACGGCGAGCCGCGACACCCCGATACCGGAGTCGTCGGGCAGGCCCCAGCCGTCGAGGCATGGCACCAGCACGGCGAGGAAGCGGCTGCCCTTGATGGTCAGCGCCTTTTCCACCTTGGCGATCAGGTCGTTCATGTGACCGGTCGACGCCGTGGCGACGTAGGGGATGCCGTGGGCGGCGAGGATGCCGATGATGTCCTTCTTTTTCGACGGCTTGCCGCCCGGGGTCGAGGCGGTGCTGGCGTGCAGCGGCGTCGATGAGCTTTTCTGCGCCCCGGTGTTCATGTAGCCCTCGTTGTCGAAGCAGACGTAGAGGATGTCTTCGTTGCGCTCGACCGCCGATGACAGGGCCTGGAAGCCGATGTCGTAGGTGCCGCCGTCGCCGGCGAAGCAGACCACCGTGGAATCGCGCTTGCCGCGCTGGTTCAGCGCCCGGCGCAGGCCGCTGGCGGCGGCGGCGGCCGATTCCAGCGTGGTCTGGAACACCGGGATATTGAGCGAGCTGTAGGGGTGTGGACCGCAGATCACCGCACCGCACGATGGTGGGAAGACGGCGGCGGCATCGGTACCGATGGTGTTGAGGATGACACGCAGCGCCAGCGATTCCTGGCAGCCGGGGCAGGCGGCGTGGCCGGGGTTGAACAGGCCGTGGTCGACCAGGTTGATTTTCTGCATGGCGGTCACTCCACCCAGACGGACTGGGATTGTGGGTCGCGGTCGGTGGTGTCGGCGACGAACTGGCGGATCTTGGCCGGGGTGACATTGACCCCGCCGACGCCGGCGAGCAGGCCGTGCACCTGCGGCGCGCTGCCGTTGAGTCCGAACAGCGCTGACTTCAGCTCCTGGTGGAGCATGCCGCCGACGCCCGGCGAGTAGTTGCGGTCGAGCACTACCGCGCGACCGATCCCGGCCAGCGCGGCGCGTACCGCGGCCTCCGGGAACGGACGGAACAGCCGCACCTTGAGCAGGCCGACGCGCTCGCCGGCGGCGCGCATCTCATCGACGGCGACGCGTGCCGTCCCGGCCATGCTGCCCATGGTGACGATGGCGGTGTCGGCGTCATCGAGCCGGTAGCTCTCGACCAGTCCGTAGCCGCGACCGGTCAGCTCGCGCCAGGCGGCGTCCGCTTCCTCGAGCGCCCCGACCGTGCGCGCCATTGCCTGGTCGAGATCGCGCCGGGTCTGGTTGAAGGTGGCCTGGTCGATGACGTAGCCGAATGACTCGCTGCGCCCGGGCTCGACGAAGTGCTCGGGTTCGTAGGGCGGCAGGTAGCTGTCGACCAGGGCCTGGTCAGGCACGGCGACCGGCTCCATGGCGTGGGAGACGTAGAAGGCGTCGTGGCAGATCATCGCCGGCAACGCCACCGATTCGGCGACGCGGTACGCCTGGATGGTGCTGTCGAGTGATTCCTGAGGCGTCTCCGAGTAGATCTGGATCCAGCCAGTATCCCGCTGCGCCAGGCTGTCTGTGGCGTCGGGCCAGAAGGCCCACGGCGAGGCGACCGTACGGTTGACGTTGAACATCACGATCGGGGCGCGGCCGCCGGCAGCGTAGTGCAGCAGTTCGTGCATCAGCAGGAGCCCCTGCGAAGCCGTCGCGGTGAACACGCGGGCGCCGGCCAGCGACGCGGCGATCGCCGCGGCCATGGCCGAGTGTTCCGACTCCGGGGTCAGTACCTCGGCGTCGATTTCACCGGCGGCGTGAAAGTCGCCGAGCTTCTCCATGATCGGGCTCTGCGGTGTGATCGGGTAGACCGGGATCACCTGCGGCCGCGCCAGGCGTGCGCCCCAGGCAACGGCATGGTTGCCACTCAGCAACTGGTGGTCGGCCAGGGTCGTTGTGGTACTCATTTTCCCGCCCTCATCTGGATCGCGCCGGTCGGACACTCCTTGACGCAAAGTCCGCAGCCCTTGCAGTACTCGGTGCGGATCGAATAGCCGTCAGGCAGTTTGGTCACCGCCATGTCCGGACAGTAGATGTAGCAGTTGTCGCAGTAGATGCAGGTGCCGCAGCTGAAGCAGCGCCCGGCCTCGGCCAGGGCCGCCTCGGCATCGAGTGTCAGCTGCACCTCGTCGAAACCGGCGACCCGTTCGGCGATCGGCCGGACCGGGGCCTCGGCGCGTGCCCGCGGCGGGTGGTAGTAGGTGTTGATCGCCGGGAAGGGCACGGCGTTACCCGTGGCCTCGGCGGCATCGGCCATTTCCGGGTTCAGGGCGCGGTCGATGGCCACGGCCGCGGCCTTGCCCATGCCGATCGCGGCGGTGACGAAACGCTCCATGCTGGCGACATCGCCGCCGGCCCAGACGTCCTCCAGGTCGGTGCGGAAGGTGTCGTCGACGCCGAACAGCTGGCCATCATTGCCGCCGGTGAAGGGAGCGAGGTCGGCGTCCTGGCCGATCGACGGCACGATGGCGTCGGCGGTGAGTTCGAACTCGCCACCTTCGACCGGTTGGATGGTGAACTCGCCACGGGCCGTACCCGGGACGAAATTGACGCGACAGCAGTGCAGCGTCAGGGGGCCGCCGTCGTGCGCGGTCACTGACTTCAGCATGGCGCCGTCGGCGAGCGCGATGCCTTCCTCGAGTGCCTCGACCACCTCTTCGCGCTGGGCCGGCATCTGCGCCTCTTGCTCGATGGTGAGGATGGTCACTTCGCGGTCGTGGCGGCGAGCGGTACGGGCGACATCCATCGCCGCGCTGCCACCACCGATGACGACGACCCGCTGGCCGGTCTCGGGCCGGCCGCCGGCGTTGGTCTCGGCCAGGTAGGTGGCGCTGTCGATGACCCAGGGTTGGTCGTGGTCGAGGCCGGGCAGATGCTTCGGCCGGGCTGCGCCGGTGGCGACGTAGACGGCGTCGTACTCCTCGCGCAGCCGGGCAAAG
>CAXMPC010000194.1:0-13329 GCA_964195335.1 uncultured Gammaproteobacteria bacterium
CGACGCGATCTCGCCTACACCGGTGTCGATCCCGAGACCATGGCGTCGCTGGACTATTTCGATGCCTACCTGCGTTACTGGGAGCAGTACCACTACTACATCGCGACCACCGGCCTCAGCGCCAACCGCAATGTCGAGGTAGTCGCCTATGGCGAAGAGCGGATGAAGACCCTCGCGCGCAGCTTCTACTACCGCTACAACAACCCGCAGGATCCGGAAGAGTTCAAGGTGTTCGACAAACGTGACCGTCACCCGGACTGGTTGGAGCGGGCCAACGGCGCCATTGACCGCGTCACGACCATCTGGGAACGGGTCGGGCTGAATTTCCCGCGTGACGAGGTGCTCGAGGCCTGGTAGGCGCCATGGGTTCGGAGTCCGCGACGGCGCTCGAAGTGGCGCTGGATGAACTGGTAGAGGGGTTTCTCGTCGCGACCCGCGACCGCCATGACCGCGACCCACGCCAGCAACACGATCCCGCCTGGCCGTCGTCATGTGAACAGGGCCTCCCTGACGACTACGGATTTGTCACCTGGCGCCCGGTGCGACGTGACGAACCGGCCGATTTCAGCGGCCTTGCCACCGCCTTCGAGGCTGAAATTCACCCCGATTTCAGTCGTTATTTCGGCCGCTACTGGTCCGACCCGTTGCCCGCATCCGGACTTTGCGGTCGGGTCGAGTTGTTGCAACTCTGGAACCCGGCCGACGAAGAGCGGCTGGTGGCAAACCAGATCGGCCATGTGCTGCAGATGCAGCGCGAGCGCCGGCCATTGACGCTTTTTTTCGCCTGTGGCGACAATCCGGATCAGCTCTACAGCCTGGACAACGCTAGTGGACAGGTGCTGCGCGAGGATCTGCCAAAGCGGAAGGCCCGGGTTGTCGCCGAATCGCTGACAGCCTTTCTCGAAGGGCTCAAAGCCGAACCTGGAGCTTGATCGGTATCACTGGAATACCCACGGTTACTGCGCCATAGTCTGGCGCATTCACGTTGCACGAAGAGGAACCATGTGTCATGGAAAACTACGCTGATATGTTCAAAGGACTCCTTACCGTCTACGGCCTGAAAGTGATCGCTGCGATCGCCATCCTGATCATTGGCCGCATGGTCGCAGGCTGGATCCGCGGCCTGCTGCGCAAGGTGATGGAGCGGGCCGAGACTGATCCGATGCTGATCTCGTTCATGGGCAACCTGGCCTACTTTGCCATGCTCGCTTTCGTCGTCATCGCGGCGCTGAACCAGCTTGGTATCCAGACCACGTCGTTCATCGCCATTCTCGGTGCCGCCGGCCTGGCCATCGGCCTGGCGCTGCAGGGCTCGCTGCAGAACTTTGCCGCCGGCGTGCTGATCATCATCTTCCGCCCGTACAAGGTCGGGGACTTCATCGAGGGCGGTGGTACCACCGGCATCATCGAGGCGATGGACGTCTTCTCCACGCGCATGCGCACAGGTGACAACAAGACAGTGATCGTTCCCAACGCCAAGCTGCTCGGTGACAACATCACCAACTACTCGGCCAAGTCGACCCGGCGTGTCGACATGGTGATCGGCGTAGGCTACGACGACGACCTGGCCAAGGTGAAAGTGGTGCTCAACGAGCTCATTGCCGCCGACGATCGCGTCCTCAAGGACCCGGAGCCTACCGTCGCCGTGGCCGAGTTGGCCGACAACAGCGTCAACTTCGTGGTTCGTCCGTGGGTCAACAGTGGCGACTACTGGCCGGTCCATTCCGATTTCCTCGAAGCCGTGAAGAACCGGTTCGATGCCGAGGGCATCTCGATTCCGTACCCGCAGCGCGATGTGCATCTGCATCCCGTGGCCAGTGGGGAGGCGGCCTGATCGGCACGACGGCCACTGCCGGCAGGCTTCAGCATGTGATAGCCAATGATGGCTGAGCGCACCGGCCGCGACCGGCTTGGCATCTACGGGCCGGCGCTGCTGGTGATGTTGCTCGGCTTTGTCGTCGCCTACCAGTTCGTCGAACCGGCCCCGCCGCGCAACTTCACTCTGGCGAGCGGTGGCGTCGACGGTGCCTATCACCTCTACGCCGAGCGCTACCGTGAGCGGCTCGCCCGCCACGGCATCACCGTCGAGTTGCGCAACACCGCCGGTTCGGTCGAGAACCTCGCGCTGCTGCGTGCCGGTGAGGTCGACGTGGCGCTGGTCCAGGGTGGGATCGCAGAACCCGGCAGCAATGAAGACGGCCTGGAGGGATTGGCCAGCCTCTACCACGAGCCACTCTGGGTGTTTCACCGGCTCGGGGACGAGCTAGCTGACTTGCGTGGCCTGGCGGGCAAGCATCTCGCCGTCGGTGCCGTGGGCAGCGGTACGCGTGCCGTCGCTCTGCAGTTGCTGGCGAGCAACAATCTCGACGCCGTCACCACGGTGCAGCGCGACTACTCAGGCACGGCGGCGGCCGAGGCGCTGCGCAGTGGCGTGGTCGATGCCGCGTTTTTCGTCGCGGCACCGAGTTCACCGGTGGTCGCCGGACTGCTACGCGATACGGACGTGCAATTGCTCGGTTTCACACGTGCCGAGGCCTACACCCGCCAGTTTGACTTCCTGTCACGGGTCACACTGGTCGCCGGCCAGATAGATCTGGCCGCCGGCATGCCAGAGGTCGATGCGCCCCTGGTCGCGCCGACGGCGAACCTGGTGGCCGTGACCGACTTTCATCCGGCACTGGCGAGCCTTCTGCTGCAGGCGGCAGACGAGGTGCATGGCGGAGGCGACGGCTTTTCACCTCCCGGAACCTTCCCGTCACCACAACACCTCGAACTGCCACTCAGCGACGCGGCGCGGCGCTACCACGCCAATGGCCCGCCGTTCCTGCAGCGTTACCTGCCGTTCTGGGCGGCGACACTGGTTGATCGGTTGGCCGTGATGCTGGTGCCCCTGCTGACCTTGTTGCTGCCGCTGTTCAAGATCCTGCCGCCGACCTACCGCTGGCGGGTGCGATCACGTATCTACCGCTGGTACCAGGATCTGCGCACCGTCGAGCAGCGGATTTTCGACGGAGCCGATGACGAGACGACGGCCTGGGCCGATGGCGAGCTGGATCGGATCGAGCGCGAGGCATCCCAGATCCACGTGCCACTCTCCTATGCCGACCAGCTGTTCAACCTGCGTCTGCATATCCGCTTTGTCCGGCGCGAGCTGCACGCGAAATGAATCACCACCCGCGACTGGCGCGATGCACTTCCTGTCGCTATCGTTCAGGTTCCGTTCAGCGACGGTTCGCTACTCTTTACCCAACCGCTGCTATGCGGTCCTGAATCCGACACCCGTAGAAGGAGAAATGACGATGAAGACCCTGCTCAAAACCGCCCTGGTGGCGCTTCCGCTGGTCGTTGCGACCGGTGCCACACAGGCGGCCGGAGATGCTTCGGCCGGTCGGGCCAAGGCCGCGGTCTGCGCTGCCTGCCATGGCGCCAACGGCGTCAGCGTCAACCCGCAGTGGCCGAACCTGGCCGGGCAGAAGGATCTCTACATCATCAAGCAGCTGAAGGCGTTCAAGGATGGCACGCGGGTCGACCCGTTGATGTCGGCCCAGGCACAGCCGCTCAGTGATCGTGATATCGAAGACCTGGCTGCCTACTTCAGCAGCCTGAAGTAAGCGCAAGCGATACGTTCGAGCACGGACAGACCCTCCCGGCCACCGGGAGGGTCATTTTTACGTTCAGTCGGGCAGTTTCAGCTCGATGCGGGCCCCCCCGAGGTCGCCACGGTCAGCGTCGAGTGAGCCGCCGTAGGCCGCCACCAGGTCGGCGACCATCGCCAGGCCGATGCCATGCCCCGGGGTGGCACTGTCCGCGCGCTGCCCCCGGATGGGCAGTTCGACACTCAAATCGTCCGGCAGGCCGGGGCCGTCGTCCTCGACTCGCAGTCGTAACTCACCTATGCCGCCGGTCGCCGTTCCCGGCTGCCAGGCGTGGACAATGACACGTGACTCGCACCACTTGTAGGCGTTGTCGAGCAGGTTGCCGATCAACTCGTAGAGGTCCCCTTCCTCGGCCCGGTAGCGCAAACCGGGTGCGATCTCGACCGTGCAGTCGACCCCCTTGCTGTGGTGCACCTTGTCGAGCGAGGCGACCACCTTGGAGACGATCGGGGCCAGTGCCACTGGTGCGGCCAGTGGCCGCCGGCCGGCGGTCGCCGCGCGCTGCAACTGGTACTCGATGATCTCCGCCATGCGGTCGACCTGGTCCGCCGCCCCGCCGGAGTCGGGAGCGGATCGCCGGTTGTCATCCAGCTGACCTCGCAACAGTGCCAGCGGGGTCTTGAGGCTGTGTGCAAGGTCCCCGAGGGCGTTGCGGTAGCGCTCCAGGCGTGCCTGTTCCTGGGCAATGAACCGGTTGATGCCGCTGGTCAGCGGGTCGAGTTCCTGCGGGTAGTCGGCCCCGAGCCGCTCGCGCTGCCCACGTTCGATGGCGTGCAACTCGCGACCCACGCGCCGCAGCGGGCGCAGGCTCCAGCGCAGGATCGATCCCTGTGCCAGCAATAGCAGGACGGCGGCGCCTCCGAGCCAGCTCCAGAGGGTACGACGGAAGGCGGCCACCTCGGCGGCGAGCGCGCCGAGGTCCTCGGCGACACTGAAGGTGAATGGCAGCAGCTTGCCGGTGCCGTTCTCCCAGGCGGTGCCGAAGCCGAGCGCGATGGCATCGTTGTCGGCAATGCGAACATTGGCGTAGCTGCGCTGACCTGCCGGTACGTTCTGCGGTAGTTCCGGAGCCAGGCCGAGGGTCGAACCGGAATTCCATACCATCTCGCCCCGGGCATCGTACACCTGGGCATAGAGGCCGGATCCCGGTGTGGTGAAGCGTGCCTCGGGCAGTGCCGAGGGCAGTTGCAATTGTCCCTCGTCGGTCAATTCAGCGGCGGCGAGCAGGGCGTAAACATGGGCCTGGAGCCGGTCGCGCAGTCCGGCCTCGGCACTCTCGCGGAAGGCGCGGTCAAGAGTTACACCAGTCAGGCCGAGGAAGGCGGTGAGCACCAGGCTGGCCGCGAACAGCAGCCGGGTCTGCAGTGAAAGGTTCAACCCGGGCTCGCCGTCAGCGCGAAGCGGTAGCCCTGGCCACGTACCGTCTCGATTGGAGCCAGTGAACCTTCAGGATCGAGCTTGCGCCGCAGCCGACCGACGAACACCTCGATGACGTTGCTGTCGCGGTCGAAATCCTGATCGTAGATGTGCTCGGTCAGTTCGCTCTTGGAAATCGCCTTGCCGGCGTGCAGCGCCAGGTACTCGAGCACGTTGTACTCGTAGGCGGTCAGGTCGACGGCATTGCCGTCGACGGTGACTCGTTTGCCACGGGTATCGAGGACCAGCGGACCAAACGCGAGTGTCGAACTGGCCCAGCCGGCGGCACGTCGGAGCAGGGCGTGAACCCGGGCCTCGAGTTCCTCGTACTGGAACGGCTTGACCAGGTAGTCGTCGGCGCCGGCCTCGAGACCTTCGACCTTGTCCTGCCAGCGGCCGCGCGCGGTCAGGATCAGGATCGGGAACGGAGTGCCATCGGCGCGTATGCGCTTGATCACCTCGATGCCGGGAAGGCGCGGCAGGCCGAGGTCGATGATCGCTGCGTCGAACGGGTATTCGCTGGCGAGGTAGAGGCCCTCTTCACCGTCGGCGGCGCTGCTGACCGAGTAACCGGCTTCCTGCAGGCGGCTGGCGAGTTGATCGCGCAGTCCAGCTTCATCCTCGACCAGCAGCAGGCGCATCGTCGATTGGTCGGAAGAGAGCGATCAGCGCGCGCCGGCGCTCTCTCCAGCCTCGATGACGACAGTACGTACATGACCGTCGGGTGTCAGTACCTTGACCCGGTAGACCGGTTTACCGTCGACCGTGTCGGGATCGGCGGCGAGCACCTTGCCGCCGGTCTTGGCAGCGGCACGTTCGGCGGCTTTCTGTCGTTGCTGATCCTCACTTGATGTCGCCTGAGCGAGGAGCAGAGGAGCGTGGCTTGGCGTTGCGCCAACGACAGGAGTGGCAAGTAGCATGGCTATCAACAGGGTGGGTGGCAGCGCTTGGTGCACAGCTTCCTCCGTCAAGTCGGTGACCCGGCAGTCGCCGGGTTCTGAACTGCCGTACATCATACGACAGGGTCGATCACTCGGCGACGTCGACCGAGACGGCCACGCGCACACGCTTGCCGGGATCATGATCCATGGTCGTCCAGTACTCGTGTCCCTGGTAACGGTAGGCGACACGATAGCCACTCACCTGGCGTTCCTCGCGCACCGACTCGACTTCGTGGCAACGATTCTCGACGCGAGAGCCACCTCTCGGCGCCTGGTAGCGCTGGTAATAGTCGTTACCGAGAGTGCCACCGAGGAGGGCGCCACCGACCGTGCCCCAGTCACGGTACTTGCCGTGGACCAGCTGGTTGCCGATGACACCGCCGGCGAGTCCGCCGACGATCACGCTGGTGTAACTGTCGCGCCCGGTGGTCTTCTCTGATACGTATTCGTCACGACAGACGCGACGAGGTGTCGTGACACGTACCGTCTCATAGACCGGGCTCGATTCGAATACCTTGGCGTAATCGTGAAAAGTCGTGTTGTCGGCCTGTGCCGTAGCGTTCAGGCCTGTTAACAGCAAGAGTGTCGGCAGGATTATTCTGTGGGTCACGTTGATCTCCTGTCATGGTTCCGACCAGGCCTGTCTCTGGCCTGATTTGATGATGAGATTACGCCGTTGATCCTGAACGCAGGCTGAAGAGAGCAGCTGTCTGAAGCCGCTATTTCAAGTGATCGATGCCAGCTTCCGCTGATTGTGGCAGCGTCCTTGGTTAGTCTTGAATCCCTGTGCCTCGAACTAGCAAGAGTTGATATTCGAACATTGGATACGTCCGAAAATGATTCGATACGTGGTTTTATTAGTTGACCGTAGTCGAGTGAAGGTAAATTAAATATAAAAAAAACTTGCAATTTAATAAAAAATGTATATTAATCAATGTAACGTCCCGTATGCAGAGACATCAGTTTTTCATCCGGTGGCGCTTTCCCACCCACTGAAAAAGGTATTACGGATGGCAGTTAAGAAGAGACAGGTCAAGAAAACGGCCGCTAAGAAGGCCGCACCGAAGCGTGCGGCAGTGAAAAAGGCGGCGCCGAAGAAAGCCACGGCGAAGCGCGCTGCGCCGAAGCGCCGGGTTGTCAAAAAAGCAGCTCCGAAGCGTGCCCTGGCCAAAAAGGCGGCTCCGAAAAAAGCGGCACCGAAGCGTGCTACCAGGAAGGCCGCGCCGAAGAAGAAAGCCGTACGGCGGGCTCCAGTGCGTAGAATTACCGGACCAAGCGTACGCTTTGGCCGTACCGTTATGTCGGCAACACCTGCATTGCTCGCCGCCGAGAAAGCGATGAACAAGGCGGATGTGGTTCTCAAGAAGGTCACCGCTGATGTCAGGGTGGTTCGCGCCAAGGCGGTCTCCGCCGAGGCCAAGGCAAAGAAGAGCAAGAGCAAGACGGTTCAAACGGCCGCCGTGCGTGCTCGTGCTGCGGCCCGCAAGGCGCTCGAGAGGAAAAGAAATGCCACGGCCAAGGCCCGTGCTGCACGGCTAGCCATGCGCACCAGGCTGAACGCTGCCAAGGCCGCGATCAGTGAAAAGGAAGGCCAGGCCAAGTTGGCCGAGCGCAGGGAAGTGGCGCGCGCCAAGGCGGTAGCCGCCTTCACCAAGAAGTGGGATAGCGCATTCGACCGTGCCGCTGCAGCCAAGATGAAGGCCCGTGCGGCCAAGAAGAAGAAGCCGGGTCGGCGCGGACGTCCGCCAAAGAAACGCTGAAGCCATGCTTTAGACGAAACGAGAACGCCGCCCTTCGGGGCGGCGTTTTTTTTACCCATCGATAACCTGCTACGTCAGGTTCGTTCTGTGGAGTTGAACCGTTTGTCGGACTGAAGTCCGACCTACAGGATGGACAATAACGAGCTTGTAGGTCGGACTTCAGCCTGAGCTGCAGGAAGGCCTACAGCTGGTTTGTAGGTTGGGCTTCAGTCAGAGCTGCAGGAAGGCCTATAGCTGGTTTGTAGGTCGGACTTCAGTCCGACATGGCATCGGTCGAAAATGCGTGTCCCGTTCATCCGTAAGGTGCCGGTGTGCCACTGTTAGGCTTCCGCCGCGATGCCCTGCAGACGCTGGCAAAGATTGAACAGGATGCCGGCGGTCGCCCCCCAGATGTAACGCTCATCGTGCTCGAGGACGTAGAACTGGCGTTTACTGCCCTGGTAGACGCGTGACTTGCGCTGATACTTGGCCGTGTCGAGCGCGAGATCGATCGAAATCTCGAACGCGTCGGCGACCTCGAACGGGTCGAGTTCGAGGTCGAAACCGGGCCTGACGATACCGACCACGGGCGTGATGCGGAAACCGGTCACGGTGTCGTAGGACTCGAGCAGCGTGACCACCTCGACATGCTCGCGGTCGAGACCGATCTCCTCCTCCGTCTCACGCAGCGCGGTATCGACACTGTCACGATCACCGGGTTCGACCCGGCCGCCGGGGAAACTGACCTGGCCGGCGTGGGCGTGCAGGTGGTCGGTGCGCTGGGTCAGAAGCACCGACATCCCGGCGGCATGGTCGATCAGCGGCACGAGGACCGCGGACGGCCGCGGGTGCAAGTGCGAGGTCGCGTCCGGGTTGAGATCGAAGTCGTCGATGTGCGGTGGGGGAGCGGCGCTGCTGGCGCGGTCCGAGCCGTCGCCGAGGCGGTCGATGATGCTGCCGCGCAATGACATACCTGATTGTCGGTTGCAGTCGGTATTTACTTGTAATTCAGGGCAGTATAACTGATTGACACACTTTGACCAGTCACGGTTCCGTGATCGCGTGCCATACTGAATTTCCTTCCTCTTCACGATACAAATCGTCGAGCCGGCCATGCCCAGATCGCGTCAGCGCACCAGTCCCGAAATGAACCTCAACCTCAACGTTCGCCGGCTCGGACAGTCGGCCACGCTGGCGATCAACGAACGTTGCGCCGAGCTGCGTCGAGAGGGGCGTGAGATCTACCGCTTCGGGCTCGGCCAGTCACCGTTTCCGGTACCGGCCTGCGTCGTCGAGGAATTGCGCAGTCACGCCCACGAAAAGGATTACCTCGCGGTCAAGGGGTTGCGCGACCTGCGCGATGCCGTCGCCAACTACCACCGCATGCACGACGGGATCGATTGCGACGGTGACGATGTCATGGTGGGTCCCGGTTCCAAGGAATTGATGTTCATCCTGCAACTGGTCTACTACGGCGAGTTGGTGATCCCGACCCCGAGCTGGGTCTCGTATGCACCCCAGGCAAATATCATCGGCCGCACCATCCATTGGGTACACACCAGCTTCGAGAACAGTTGGCGCATCACGCCTGACCAGCTCGAGACCCTGTGCAAGACGGACCCGCAACGGCCGCGACTGCTGATCCTGAACTACCCCGACAATCCGAGTGGCGAGACTTACCAATCCGACGAGCTGCGGGAACTGGCCAAGGTCGCGCGTCGCTACAAGGTGCTGATCCTCTCCGACGAGATCTACGGCGAGTTGCACCACCGTGGCCAGCACGTGTCGATGGCGCGCTACTATCCCGAGGGGACGATCGTCAGCAGCGGCCTGAGCAAGTGGTGCGGTGCCGGCGGTTGGCGGCTCGGTACGTTCACCTTCCCACGCCAGTTACATTGGTTGCTCGATGCCATGGCCGTGGTCGCGAGCGAGACCTACACCTCGACCAGCGCGCCGATCCAGTACGCGGCCGTCAGGGCCTTCGAGGGCGGGCTCGAGATCGAGCGTTTCCTGCACCAGTCTCGGCGCATCCTGCGCGCCCTCGGCCAGGCCCTCTACCAGGGAATAGAGAAAAGCGGGGCGCGCGTAGTCAAGCCGCGCGGTGGTTTCTACCTGTTCCCCGACCTGACACCACTGGCTGAACCGTTGCGCGCCCGCGGCATTCAGACCAGCCGTGAGCTGTGCGACCGGCTGCTCGAGGAGACCGGGGTCGCGTTGCTGCCCGGCAGTGATTTCGGGCGACCCGATGACGAGTTCACCACACGCATGGCCTACGTCGATTTCGATGGTGCGCGTGCGCTGGTCACGGCGGAGGAAATTCCGCTGGATTCGCGTCTGGATCGCACCTACCTGGCGACCTGTTGCGATCGTGTGCTGAAGGGATGTGACCTGTTCTGCGACTGGTTAGGCACGGTCTGAGACCGGCCATGGCCCGGGCCAGCGGGCGCGGGCCGGGTTCAGCCAATCGGTGGTGCGATCAGGTCAAGGTCAGGCTGGGTCCTGTCGATAGATGCCGATCAGGCCGGCGAGCTTGTCGCGCAGTTGGAGTTTTTCTTTTTTCAGGCGGTGCAGGGCCAGGTCATCGAGTGGCAACACGCCACAGTCGGCATCGTCGACCTGCTGGTTGAGTTCCTGGTGCTTTTCAAAGAGCGTCCGGAACTCGTCGTTCTCCTCGAGCAGTTTGGTGACAATCTGCTTATCGTATTCGAACATTGCATACCCTCCTGGCAGTCGTGCGGGCACACGACGGCCTGCTCAGCGTAAACCGGGCCATGGTCCGACCCTCGGAAGAGTATATCGCCAGCATCGAGTGGCATTCCAATCGCTCGTTTTGCTGCGGCGCAGCATCGCCTGGAAAGCAGGGCCGGCAAGGTAGGGGCGATAACGCCTGTCCAGGTCAGGTTGTCCTGACCAGGATTCCGTCGAACAGTGCCGGGTCCTCGAGCCGCTCGACGAACCAGCGCAGGGCATGCCCTTTGTGCTGGTTCTTCCACGCCAGCAGCAGTTGAGGGAGCGGGTGCAGCGGATTGCTGACCTGCCGCTGCAGCAGTCGGCCGGCGGCGATGTCGTCGGCCACCAGGTAGGTCGGCATGAACCCGATGCCGAGCCCGGCGAGATGGGCGCGGCGCTTCTCCACGATGGTCGGGACCGTCAGCACCGGTTGTCCTCCCAGCAGGGCCGCCGTACGCGGTGGCAGGCGGCGCGAACTGTCGGCCGCGGCGATGGCGCGGTGACCGAGCAACTGTTCGTCGGTTAGTGGCTCAGGTCCACTTGCTAACGGGTGTCCTGGCGGGATGACGAAGACGAACGGCAACTCGCCCAGGGCACGGGTCACATAACCGCCCCCGGTGGGGCTCTCGCCCGTTGCCCCGATAACGAGGTCGGCACGGTCATCCACCAGCGCGTCCCAGCCGCCGCCGAACACCTCGGTGGTCAGTTTCAGATGGGTACCGTGCCCCTCATCGTAAAACGCTTCCAGCAGGGGGAAGAGATGATCAAGTGGAAGCAGGTCGCTGACCGCGATGCGCAGTTCGGCTTCCCACCCGGTGGCGATACGCTTGACAGTCAACTCGAGTTCACCTGCCGCGCGTAACAGGTGACGTCCCTCTTCGAGAAGCTTGTGGCCGGCGGGGGTCAGTTGGGCGCGGTGGCCGCTGCGATCGAACAGGATCACGTCGAGTCCCTGTTCGAGTTTCTGCACGGTGTAGGTCAGTGCTGAGGGCACACGGTGCAACTCCTCGGCCGCGGCGGCGAAACTGGCCTTGCGGTCGATGGCGTCGAGAACGAGCAGGGCGTCGAGCGTGATGCGCATGGGTCACCAGGTTGCGGCCAGATGGCCGTGGATCGAAGGCCGATGGTTTATCATAGAGGCTGATACCCATCCAGGCCGATGGGTGATCGCACGAACAGACACTATAAGAACAACTGGGGCGACAGATGAACCAGATGGTGGGTGGCCAGTGGACGCCTGAACCGTTTAAACCACGCGTGGTCGATGGCGAATTCCAACGACCCCAGAGCCAGTTCCGTGACTGGATCACCATCGATGGCAGCTCGGATTTTATGGCCGAACCGGGCCGCTATCATCTCTATGTCTCCTACGCCTGTCCCTGGGCCCACCGCACACTGATCTTCCGGGTGATCAAGGGGCTCGAAGAGATGATTGGAGTCTCGGTCGTCCACCCCTTCATGGGTGAGCGCGGCTGGAACTTCGCCCGTGATTTTCCAGGCTGCGACGGTGACCCCATCGCCGGACGCGACTACCTCTACGAGGCCTATGCGACCGCGGATCCGGACTACAGTGGCATCATCACCGTGCCGGTACTCTGGGACCGGGAGCGGGAGACCATCGTCAACAACGAGTCGTCCGAAATTATCCGCATGTTCAACAGCGCTTTCGACGGCTGTGGTGCGAACGGACCCGATTTCTATCCGGAACAGCTTCGTGGCGACATCGACGAGACAAATGCCTTCGTCTACGACCATGTCAACAACGGGGTCTACCGGACTGGATTTGCCGCCACCCAGTCTCGCTACGAAAGTGCCGTCGGGCGCCTGTTCGACGCGCTGGACACCCTCGAGAAGCGACTTGCCGGCCAGCGCTACCTGGTTGGCGATCAGATCACCGAGGCCGACTGGCGCCTGTTCACCACGCTGGTGCGTTTCGACCCGGTCTACGTGACCCACTTCAAGTGCAACCTGCGACGGCTGGTCGACTATCCCAACCTATGGGCCTACACCCGTGAGCTCTACCAGCGGCCCGGGATTGCCGCCACCGTCAATTTCGACCACATCAAGTATCACTACTACCTCAGCCATTCGTCCATTAACCCGCATGGCATCATCCCGGTCGGACCTGAAATCAGTTTCGATACACCGCACGGGCGTGGTTGAGTCATTTTACAGTCCTGACCGATCGGGCGTCCTCAACGTACCGGTTAATCAGGCCTCTCCATGCCGTACTGCGTGCCGCCATCAGGTCAGCTCATGACCTTGGCGCCGGGTTGTCCCAGATCAATTATCTGATTTCCTGTAAGGATGTTTGCCTGGCTACGGTCTAAAGTCTACGTGTGTGGGTGCGCGCGTACCCAAACACTTGGATCGATCTGAAAAACAACCTGTTCAACTAGAGGTCTTAGCCATGTCACCAATCCGCTTGATCCTTTGTACCTTCGCCCTGATGTTTGTCATCTCCGCTCCGGTCTACGCTATGTCACACGGTGGAGCGAAAAACCCTTGCGCGGCCAACCCTTGCGCAGCCAAGAACCCGTGCGCGGCCAACCCATGTGCAGCGAAGAACCCTTGTGCGGCCAAGAACCCTTGTGCGGCCAAGAACCCGTGCGCGGCCAAGAACCCGTGCGCGGCCAAGAACCCGTGTGCGGCCAAGAACCCGTGTGCGGCCAAGAACCCGTGTGCGGCCAAGAACCCGTGTGCGGCGAAGAACCCATGTGCGGCGAAGAACCCATGTGCCGCCAAGAACCCTTGCGCCAAGTAGTGAGTGCTAAATCGCATCTCTGATCCTGTCAGACCTAGCCAAGGGAGACCCGATATGTCACCTCTCCGTCTGCTCCTCTGTAC
>CAXMPC010000195.1:0-2508 GCA_964195335.1 uncultured Gammaproteobacteria bacterium
CCGCGTCGCCCTCGAACTCGATCCGGTCGAGGCGTAACGTCACGACGCACCACCCGGCGCGGTTGCCGACCGCGCCGGGTCGCCCTGCCCCACACTGGCGTCCTGGCGCCGCGACCGGTACCTTTCGACCGAACCGAACCGAACCGAACAGCCACGCCGTCGCTGACGGCAAAACGGTTCCTGGATGCCGGTTCCCGGGAGGGCTGCATTGCGTAGGTTTGACCATTACGGAATCAACACCGCCAGGTCCATGGCATTCGCCCTCCTCACCACGTGCCTGCTGGCGGCGCCCGGCGTTGACGCTGCCGTCTACCGCTACATCGACAAGAACGGCCAGGTCCATCTCAGCGACGAGCGTCTGCACTCCGGCTACCGGAAACTGGTGAGAACCTGGAAAGGTTGGCGTGAAGCCGTCTACGACCCGCACCAGTTCCGGGTAAACCAGAAACGCTACGCGCCACTGATCGCCGAGGCGGCACGCGAACACCACCTGCCTGACACACTGCTGCACGCGATCGTGACCGCCGAGTCCGCCTACGACGCCGATGCGCTGTCCAGTGCCGGCGCCGTGGGCCTCATGCAGTTGATGCCGGCGACCGCCCGACGTTTCGGCGTGGCCAACCGCAACGACCCCCGCGCCAACGTCAATGGCGGCACGCGTTACTTCAAGGTGCTGCTCGGCATGTTCGACAACGACGTGTCACTCGCGCTCGCCGCCTACAATGCCGGTGAGAATGCCGTGACCCGTCACGGCAACCGGATTCCACCGTATCCAGAGACCCGCAACTACGTTCGCAAGGTGCTGGACTACTACCGTCGCTACACCGAGACCCGGCCGGACGCATTCGGGGCTCCGGCGACGGATGGCGGCTCCGTCAGATGATCAGCATGTCGCAGAAGTCATTTACCGGCGTCGCACCGAGTTTCCCGGCATCCAGGCAGAGATCGTAGACCGCCTGCGCCTGGCCAACCGGAAAGCAGGTCGCGACCGCATCGCGAAACTTCCTTTCGAGCATCGGGACGCCTTCATCACGGCGCCGGCGGTGACCGACCGGGTAATCAATTGATATCTTCCCGGTGCGCGTGCCGTCCTTGAAAAAGACCTGCACCGCGTTGCCGATCGCGCGCTTGCCCGGGTCGTAGTATTCCGCTGTGAAGCGCGGGTTCTCGACGACCCGCATCTTCGCGCGCAGCGCATCGATACGCGGATCGGCGGCGAAACCGTCCTCGTAGTTGTCGGCGGTCAGACCGCCGTTGATCAAGGCCACGGAGACCATGTACTGCAGGCAGTGGTCACGGTCAGCCGGGTTGCTGAGCGGGCCATCCTTGGAAATGATGCGTACGCCCGGTTCCTGGGTCTGCAACTCAACGTAGTCGATGCCGGCAATGCGGTCCCTGACCTGATCGTGCAGTTTGACCGCGGCCTCGACGGCCGTTTGCGCGTGGAACTCGGCCGGATACGAGATCTTGAACAGGATCTGCTCCATGACGTAGCTACCGTACGGGCGCTGAAACCGGAACTTACCGCCCTTGAACAGAACGTCGTAAAAACCCCAGTCCCTGGCCGAGAGCACGGTCGGAATGCCCATCTCACCCTTGGAGATCATCAGCGCCAGTTGCACACCCCGGCTGGTGGCGTCACCAGCCGCCCAGCTCTTTCGCGAGCCGGCATTCGGCGCGTGACGATAGGTGCGCAGGCTCTGGCCATCGACCCACGCCTGCGAGACGGTGTCGACGATCTGCTCCCTGCTCTGGCCAAGCATCTGCGCGGCAACGGCGGCCGTCGCCACCTTGACCAGCACGACGTGGTCGAGGCCGACGCGGTTGAAGCTGTTCTCCAGTGCCAGCACGCCCTGGATCTCGTACGCCTTGATCATCCAGGTCAGCACGTCGTGCATGGTCAGTGGCGCCCTGCCCTCGGCGACGTTCCGGCGCGAAAGGTGATCGGCAAGCATCAGGATGCCACCGAGGTTGTCTGAGGGATGCCCCCACTCGGCCGCCAGCCAGGTGTCGTTGAAGTCGAGCCAGCGCACCATGGAGCCGAGATTGAATGCGGCCTGGACCGGGTCGAGCTGGTACGAGGTGCCCGGCAGCCGGGCGCCATTCGGCACCACGGTGTCAGGCACAACCGGACCGAGATGCCGGGAACAGGCCGGGAATTTCAGGGCCAGGAAACCGCAACCGAGGGTGTCCATCAGGCAGTTTCTGGCGGTGTCGTAGGCCTCTTCGCTGTCGATGACGTAGTCGGTGACGTAGCTGGCGATGTCGACCAGTTCCTGGTCGGGATCGGGTCTAATAGCCGAGTCGGCGACGTGGGCACTCATGGTGGTTTCTCTCTGCATGATGCTGGCATTCGGCATGACGGGCACTCCACTCCGGACAGAAGCGCACTGGCCGGGCATGGCGAATGCCGGATGATTCACTCCGAACTGGAGCGCGGGTCAGGGGCGCTGGTCGAGCGGCACGAACTCCCGGTTCTCCGGGCCGACGTAATCGGCGCTCGGACGG
>CAXMPC010000196.1:0-4582 GCA_964195335.1 uncultured Gammaproteobacteria bacterium
TGATCGATCGCGGACGGGAAGCCCTGGTGGCCATGCCCAACCCCTTCTACCAGATCTACGAGGGGGCCGCGCTGCTCGCCGGGGCCGAACCGCACTACCTCGCCTGCACCGCGGACAACGGCTTCGTGCCCGATTTCGACACCGTACCGGCAGCCGTCTGGGAGCGTTGCCAGTTGCTGTTCGTCTGCAGCCCGGGCAACCCGACCGGAGCGGTGATCGACCAGGCGACTCTGCAACGGCTGCTGGCCCTGGCCGAGCGCCATGACTTCATCGTCGCCTCCGACGAGTGCTATTCGGAACTCTACCTGGACGAGACGGCACCGCCACCGGGCCTGCTTCAGGCGGCCGTGGCCGCCGGCCACGACGGCTTCGAGCGCTGCATGGTCTTCAACAGCCTGTCGAAGCGCTCCAGCGTGCCCGGCCTGCGCTCGGGCTTCGTCGCCGGTGACGCAAGGCTGATCGAACGCTTCCGTCTCTATCGCAGCTACCATGGGGCGACCATGCCACCGCCTAACCAGGCCGCCAGCATCGCCGCCTGGCGTGACGAGACCCACGTGATCGACAACCGTGCCCGCTACCGGGCCAAGTTCGCCGCGGTGACGCCGATCCTGGACCACGTGCTGCCGCTGGAGACACCTCCGGCCGGCTTCTACCTCTGGCCCGGAACCCCGGTCGACGATCGCGACTTCGCCAGAGACCTGTTCGCCGAACGCCACGTTACCGTCCTGCCGGGCCAGTTCCTGTCACGACCGACTGCGGCCGGCGATCCCGGTCGCAACCGGATCAGGATCGCACTGGTGGCCTCGCTCGAGGCCTGCGTCGCCGCCGCCGAGCGCATCCGTGACCACCTCGCCGGCTGAGCACAGCCACGCCCGGCTTCGCTATACTGTCGCGCCCGCAAAATCGAACATGGAGATCCAGGGATGAGCGACCTGCAGAACGCCATCGAAAGCGCCTTCGAGCGGCGTGCCGAGATCAACCCGCACAACGTCGACGCACCGACCCGCGAGGCGGTCCACGATGTGATCGGCATGCTCGACAGCGGCACGGCGCGCGTCGCCGAAAAGCGCGATGGCGAGTGGGTCGTCAACCAGTGGCTGAAAAAGGCGGTCTTGCTCTACTTCCGCATCGAGGACAACGTGCTGCTCTCCGGCGGCGAGACCCACTACTGGGACAAGGTGCCGTCGAAGTACGCCGATCACGGCGCCCGCGACTTCCGCGACGAGGGGGTGCGCATCGTGCCGCCGGCGACCGCACGCCGCGGCGCCTACATCGCCAGCAACGTGGTGATGATGCCGTCGTTCGTCAACATCGGCGCCTACGTGGACAGCGGCACCATGGTCGACACCTGGTCGACCGTCGGCTCCTGTGCGCAGATCGGCAAGAACGTCCACCTCTCGGGCGGGGTCGGCATCGGCGGCGTCCTCGAGCCGCTGCAGGCCAACCCGGTGATCATCGAGGACAACTGCTTCATCGGTGCCCGCTCCGAGGTGGCCGAAGGGGTCATCGTCGAGGAAGGCGCGGTGATCTCGATGGGCGTCTACCTCGGCCAGAGCACGCGCATCTTCAACCGCGAAACCGGCGAAATCACCTACGGCCGCGTCCCGGCCGGCTCGGTAGTGGTTGCCGGCACCCTGCCGTCGAGCAAGGGCGACTGCAGCCTCTACGCCGCAATCATCGTCAAGCAGGTCGATGCCAAGACCCGGAGCAAGGTCGGCATCAACGAGCTGCTGCGCAGCGACTGACACCGATGCCGACGCTGTACGGCATCCGCAACTGCGACACCGTGCGCAAGGCGCGCCGTTGGCTTGATGACCACGGCGTCGCCTACGCCTGGCACGACGTCCGTGCCGACGGCCTGGATGCCAAGACTCTTGAACAGTGGCTCGCAGCCGTCGGTGACGACGTGCTGGTCAACCGCCGTGGTCGTACGTGGCGTACGCTGCCCGAGGAAACCCGCAACAACCTGGACGCGGCCAGCCTGCGCGCCCTGCTGCTGGAACAGCCGACGCTGATCAAGCGCCCGGTGCTCGACGATGACGATGACATTGCCGTCGGCTTCGATGCCGACGCCTACGCCGCACGCTTCGCCGGCCGGGACACCAGATCATGAGTGCCACCCTCGAGTTGACCCGGGAACTGGTCGCACGGCCGTCGGTCACCCCCGACGATGCCGGCTGCCAGGCCCTGCTGGGCGAACGCCTGCAAGCGATCGGTTTCACCGTCGAGCCATTGCCCTTCGGCGATGTCAGTAATCTCTGGGCCCGGCGCGGCACGACGGCCCCGCTGCTGGTCTTCGCCGGCCATACCGACGTCGTCCCGACCGGGCCTGAGAACGACTGGACGACGCCACCGTTCACGCCGACCGAGCAGGACGGTGAACTCTACGGCCGCGGCGCAGCCGACATGAAAGGCAGCCTGGCGGCGATGGTCACCGCCTGCGAGGCGTTCGTCGCCGCCCACCACGATCACGCCGGTTCCATCGGCTTCCTGCTGACCAGTGACGAAGAAGGTCCGGCGGTCGACGGCACCGTGCGCGTGGTCGAGATGCTGCAGGCCCGAAACGAAACGATCGACTGGTGCCTGATTGGTGAGCCGACCTCGACCGAACGCTTCGGCGACACGGTCAAGATCGGTCGTCGCGGCTCGCTGTCGGCGGTGCTCACCGTCCACGGCAGCCAGGGCCACGTCGCCTACCCACATCTGGCCGACAACCCGCTGCATCAGCTGGCACCGGCTCTGGCCGAGCTGGTGGCGACCGAGTGGGACAGCGGCAACGACCACTTCCCGCCGACCACGTTCCAGGTCTCGAACATCCACGCCGGTGCCGGGGTCGAGAACGTCATCCCCGGGCGGCTGGAGTTGATGTGCAACTTCCGCTTCTCCACCGAGCTCGATGCCGACACCATCATGGCCCGCGTGGCCGATGTATTGACACGTCACCAGGTGGATCACGACATCGCCTGGCGTCTCTCGGGCGCCCCCTTCCTGAGCACGCCTGGAGCACTGACCGAGGCGCTGGGTGCGACACTGGAATCAATCACCGGACAGCCCCCGGAGCTGTCGACCACCGGCGGCACCTCCGACGGCCGCTTCATCGCCCCGGCCGGGGCTGAAGTGGCCGAATTCGGCCCGCTGAACGCCACCATCCACAAGCTCGACGAGCGCGTCGCCGTCGCCGATCTCGAGACCCTGCACGACGTCTATCTCGGCGTTCTCGAACGCCTGCTTGGCTGATGCCCGTCCCTGGACGGCTCCGCCTGCTGGCCACCTGGCTCGGCCTGCTGCTGCTCGCCGGCTGCGGTGGCGGTCCGGAACTGACCGGACTGGCGCCCGACGCCACCATCCTCGCCTTCGGTGACAGCCTCACTGCTGGCACCGGCGCCAAGCGGGCCGACGCCTACCCCGCGGTGCTCGACACCCTGCTCTCGCAGAATGTCATCAATGCCGGCCAGCCTGGAGAGACCACGGCCGGAGGGCTGGCCCGCTTGCCCGAAGTCCTCGCGGCTCATGACCCGGCACTGGTGATTCTCTGCCTCGGCGGCAACGACATGCTGCGCAAACTCGACCGGGGGCAGGCGAAGGCGAACCTGGCGGCGATGATCAGGATGGTCAGGGAGCGTGGCGCGGAAGTCGTGCTGCTGGGCGTACCGGAACCGGGCCTGCTGCTGCTTTCCCCACCCGAGTTCTATACCGAACTGGCGACCGAGTTCGCTATCCCGCTCGAGGATGAAGCCTTGCCTCGCATCATCTCCGATCGGTCACTCAAGTCCGATCAGATCCATCCCAATGCCGAGGGCTACCGACAGCTGGCCGAGGCGGTGCATACGCTGCTCGAGGAGACCGGGGCCGTCGAGTAGTCGGCCAGGCATCAGCCCGGCTTGTCCGCCACCTGGTCTCGCAGGTAGACCGGAAGGGCCTGCTCTGCAGACAGCACTTCACCCCTGGTCACGGCCACGGCGGCGAGGCGGGCCACGGCAGACGCACGAGGAAAACATTCCCCGTCACTCGCCACCACCGCTGATCCAATCCGCTTGTGCAGAACGTTCTCATAGGTGCACCAGCCTGTGCCGATTCCGAACCAGTCCGCCCCCGACGGCAACGGAACCGCTTGCGGCGGACAGACCGTCTCCGGGCCGTCCGCGACGACCAGGCCGTCGTACCCGGCAACGAAGGCGCCCCAGTAAACCTCGCCCATGCGGGCGTCGATGGCCGCGAGCACCTGCGGATGACCCGCATCGGCGGCAGGCTGCGCCAGGGCCGCGAGCGTCGAGACCGGCACCACCGGCAAGCTCGCCGAAAAGGCAAGTCCCTGGGCCATGCCGGTGGCGATGCGTACCCCGGTAAAACTGCCAGGACCACGACCGAAGGCGATGGCGTCGAGATCGGCCAACGCCAGGCCGGCCTCTTCCAGCAGTGCCTCCACCATCGGCAGCAGCAGCCGCGCGTGCTCGCGTGGGGCCACCTCGTAACGCTCGGTCAATGTATCTCCATCAAGCAGCGCCGCCGAGCACGCCTCGGTGGCGGTATCGATGGCCAGCAGCCGGGTCATGCCGTCTCCCCGTTGGCGGCCAGAGTCCCG
>CAXMPC010000197.1:0-9402 GCA_964195335.1 uncultured Gammaproteobacteria bacterium
CCGGATTCCCCGAACTCATGAATAGCCCCCATCGAGGTCGCAGACAGACACCGTGACGGCATCAAGTGTGTGACCGATTCGGCTTGGTCGACATCGGGGCTCACTGGACTAGAATTAAAGGAACAACAAGGAGATTCAAAAACATCGGTCGGCGATGGATTCACGACGCAGGCCACGTGCCGAACGTCGTCACTAAAGAATCGAATGCCCCCGAAGCACCACCATGGAGGGTGCGGGCATGGATAGATTCATCCCCTCACTACTCAGCGGCCTCCTGGCAGGTCTGCTGTTGGCGTACTCCCCGCTGATCGGGGCGGCGCATCCCCAACTGGAAGCCGAGGTCGGCGATTACACGGTCCATTTCGGAGTCGTTCCGGCGAATCGTATTGCCGAGTACCCCGACCTGGTGCCGTCCGATCACCCGATCAAGACCGGCAAGAACCTCTACCATGTGGCGGTCGCCGTGTACGGCAAGAGCGGTCAACGGGTCGAAAACGCCACCATCAAAGCCACCCTGGAGGCACTTGGGCTGAACGCCATGCGCAAGGGTCTGCATCGCATGGATATGAACGGTGCGATCACCTACTGCAACTTTTTCCAGATGCAGCCGGGCGATTACTACACCGTCAATCTGGACATCCAGCGGGCCGCCTGGCAGAAACCACTGCACGTGGAACTGGATTACGGTCAGGTAGCGCACTGACCGCAGAGTTCGCTTCCCGGCACACAGGCCGGGATGCGATGGGAAGGCGCAACGGTGAAGAAAGGGCAGGGCCAAGCCTGATGATCGACCCTGCCCGGAATTGCCTCGTGCGTCAGGCCTTTTTCGCGTAGTCGATGAAACCGCCGAAGTCGATGACTTCGCAGGTCTCGTCACCAACGACCCAGGCGTCGTGGCCAGGCTCGATCCGGGCTGTATCTCCCGGCCCGATTTCCCCTTCGGCCCCGTCATCCATGACGATCTTCATGCGTCCTGAGATGCAGTAGAGCAGGTGCGGCGCCTCGCAGCTGTGCGTCTCGGCGATCGGGGCAACATGCTCCTTCCACTTCCAGCCCGGTTCGAACACGCCACGCATGGCGACGTTCGGCCCGAGGTTGACGACTTCAGCATGGCCCAAGCCGGTAAACGGCCGGACCTCGTCGGGCGATTCAAAGGACTTGATGGTGAGTCCAGACATGGCGTTACTCCTTCACAGTGGGAGCAGAGAGCGTGGCGGGTGGTCCGCCACGCAGTGGGGCACCTCAAGGTGCCTGTCAGTTATAGACCCGATCCGCTTGGTGGGCTACGGGACGGCGGAGTGGGAGATGAGAGCGTGGTCGGAGAGTGAGCTGGGACCGAAGCGTTCCGGTGCCTGTGCCACGCACCGACGACTTCTGCGTGATCCTTCGCAGGCGAGCCGGTCGAGCAGGTCGATCAACTGACGCTTCTCCTCGACACTGAGGTATGACGCGATCGCGTTATCGTGCGCGGTACCCGGGGGATTGAGGCGCTTGAGCCACCGTTTGCCGGGCATGGTCAGGTGCAGGGCGTGCGAACGACGGTTGGAGCGACGGCGTTCGCCGGCATGAGTGGCCTGATGGCGGTTACAGGAGCAGGTTCACCAGTGCCGCGACCAGCACCACGATCATCAGGGTCGAGAAGAACAGGCTCAGAAGTCCCAGGCCGTGATCGACGACCACTTCGAACCAGTTAGCATCACGCCAGCGCAAGCGCGCCCGTTGCCTGTAGGTCGGGTCGAGCAGGTAGCGCCACCCGGCGAGGTAGTCGACATGGAGGTTTATCGGCAGGTCGTAATGGCTCATCGAGATGGGCTCCAGGCCGTGCCTGCAAGCTGGCATGATTCCATTTCAGGAATATGAATGGAGCGCGGTACATGTGCGATTTGCGGTGCTCGACCTGTCTGTGGTCTTTACATCATTGATTGAGGGCGAACAGATGACCGAAATAAGCTCTTACCGGTGCGATGAATCCAGAACGGCAATCCTGATCAACAGCGTCCGGCAAATGAAAGAATAGAATGGCTGTCCGTGGCTAATTTTTTGTTTGCGGTGCCAGCGCGCCGCGTTCGTACCACCCCTTGCTGCCGTTGACGATCTTCACCACCGACAGCATCACCGGCACCTCCACCAGCACGCCGACCACGGTCGCCAGCGCGGCACCGGAGTCGAAGCCGAACAGGCTGATCGCCGCAGCCACCGCCAATTCGAAGAAGTTGCTGGCGCCGATCAGCGCCGACGGTCCGGCAACGCAGTGGGCGACGCCGAACTTGCGGTTGAGCAGGTAGGCCAACCCGGAGTTGAAGTAGACCTGGATCAGGATCGGCACCGCGAGCAGGGCGATGATCAGCGGCTGGGCGATGATCTGTTCGCCCTGGAAACCGAACAGCAGCACCAGTGTGGTCAGGAGTGCTCCGAGTGACAGGGGGTGCAGCCACCCCAGCACGCGCTGCAACAACGCTTCACCACCACGCTTGAGCAGCTGACCGCGCCACAACTGCGCGGCGACAACCGGGATGACGATGTAGAGCACCACCGAAAGCAGCAGGGTGTCCCACGGCACGACGATCGCCGACAGGCCGAGCAACAGGCCAACGATCGGCGCGAAGGCGAAAATCATGATGGTGTCGTTCAGCGCCACCTGGGTCAGGGTGAAGTTGGGCTCGCCATCGGTGAGGTTGCTCCAGACGAAGACCATGGCCGTGCACGGCGCCGCGGCGAGCAGGATCAACCCGGCGATATAGGCATCGAGCTGCTCCGCCGGCAGCAAGTCGGAAAACAGACCACGGATGAACAGCCAGCCGAGCAGCGCCATCGAGAACGGCTTGACCGCCCAATTGATGAACAGCGTCACACCGATGCCACGCCAGTGCTCGCGCACGTGGTGCAGGGCGCCAAAGTCGACCTTGAGCAGCATCGGCACGATCATCAGCCAGATCAGCACGGCGACCGGCATGTTGACCTGGGCGATCTCCATGCGGCCAACGGCCTGGAACAGCCCCGGGAAGAGGTGGCCGAGGGTGATGCCGGCGACGATGCAGAGCGCCACCCAGAGGGTCAGGTAGCGCTCGAACAGGCCCATCGCGGCCTTGCGCTCGGGTGACTGTCTGGTGATCTCGCACTGGACGCTCATCGTGGTTCCCTGATGTCAGCACGCATGACCGGGGCGGTTGCTCATCGACAGCAGCGCCTGGCGGTCGGTGGCGTGGTCGGGATCGGCTTCGCTGGACGCGACGATCACGTGCAGCGCCCACTCCGGCAGGTCGTCGGCCAGGCGGTAGTGAATCCATGTCCCGTCACGACGCGAGGTGACCACACCCGCCTTGCGCAGCTGCGCCAGGTGGCGTGACACGACCGGTTGCGGGGTGGTGAACACCTCGGTCAGTTCGCAGACGCACAGTTCACCCTGGGCGTGCAGCAGCAATGCTGCGCGCAGGCGCAGAGGATGGGCGAGGGTGGTGAAAAGCTGGTCCGGGGTCATGGCCATGGACGTCAATATATATTTATTACAATATATCAATAATGGAATGTATTGTATGCCGCCAGATCTGTTCGATGGGTCATCTGATAACCTGCGATCGTTCGTTGGACTGGATGCGGATTTTTGGGCCTTCAGAGCACTGGACGGTTCGAATGGGAGGGAGGTTGAGATTCATGCGCTGCTGGATGGCCTTATTGTTGCTGTCGCTCGTCCCGGGTCCGGGACAGGCCTGCGGGTGGTGGGGTGACGGCGAATCGGATGACGCCGTAACTACCTTTACAGTCACGCGTGACGGCCGCATCGAGGAGGAGGATTCCGATCCGATGAGCGACCCGGATGAGATGGTCCGCATCGGTGACACCTTCCGCACTGGCGACGGCCCACTCCAGGACTACAACCTGGCATTGCACTGGTACCGACTGGCCGCCGAGCGTGGCCACCTCGGCGGTCAGTACAACCTCGCACGGATGTACGATCACGGACTCGGTGTTCATCGCGATGATGTCGAGGCGGCGCGCTGGTACCACCGCGCAGCGGAGCAGGGCGAGGTCCATTCCCAGCACCACCTGGCCGAGATGTATCGTGACGGTCGCGGGGTGCCGCGCGACCTTGGGCGCAGCCGCGAGTGGTTCGAGGCCGCGGCCCGACAGGGGCACGTCGAGGTTTTTCCCGAACTCGCCATGGCCTACCAGCAGGGAGAGGGCATGGCCATGGATATGCGGCGTGCCTACCTCTGGTGGTGGCTGGCTGCCGAGGGTGGCGACCCGGAGGCGATCAAGCAGGTTGCCGGGTTGCGTCGGCAGATGACCGCTGATGAAGCCAGTCAGGCCGAGGCCGAAGGTCGGACACTGCGTGCCGGTTGGCGTCTTGGTAGAGAGGACCCCGGATCGTGAGTGAAGCACAACGTCTGACGACACATCCGGTCGATGCGTCCCGCTGGTCGGATATCGAGACCCTGTTCGGTACCCGTGGTGCCCGCGAGGGGTGCTGGTGCATGCGCTGGCGGTTGCGGCGCAATCATTTCGAACAGGGCAAGGGGGAAACTAACAGGGGCCGGTTGCAGCGCGGCATCGCTGCGGGCGAGGTTCACGGCATCATCGGCTACCTCGACGGAGAGCCAGTCGGGTGGTGCTCGTTCGGGCCGCGTGAGCGACTGCCCGGTCTGCTGGAGTCGGAAGTGCTGGCGCCGGTCGACAGCCGGCCGGTCTGGTCCATCGCCTGCTTTTTTATCGCCCGTGGAGTACGCCGCCAGGGGCACACCGTTGAACTGTTACGCGCCGCGATCGTGGAGGCGGGGCGTTGCGGTGCCGCGCTGGTCGAAGGCTACCCGCTCGACCCACCGCTGGATAAGGTCCCGGTAGCTGCCGCCTGGACCGGCATGCTGTCGACGTTCCGTGCCGCCGGATTCGAGGAGGTGTGCCGACGGGCGCCGGCGCGGCCGATCATGCGCATCGAGGTTGTTCGACAGGACACCGGGTAAGGCCGGCCAGACTCCGTCCCGGACAGCGAACTACTTCGGCTGCTCGATCGCCAGCTTTTTCATCTTTTCCCACAGGTTCTTGCGGCTGATGCCGAGTGCCTCGGCGGTGACGATGACGTGCCAGTCGTGCTGTTCGAGGCTGTTGATGATGAAATCGCGCTCGGCAGCCGACAGGTACTCACGCAGCGAGCGCTCCTCGTCCATCAGTCCGGATTCAGGGGGCGTCCTGGTCTCATCCGGTGTCAGTAACAGGCTGGCTGCCGACAGCAGCGACTGGCCACTCATGATGCAGGCGCGCTCGATGCAGTGCTTCAATTCGCGGATATTGCCTCGCCACACCTGCTCGGTCAGGGTCTGCTCGGCGCTGCGATCGATGTTTTTGCTGGTCTCAGGATGGCTTGCGTTGTACTCGTCGAGGAACTGCTGGGCGAACCAGAGGATGTCCTCGCGTCGCTCTCGCAGCGGCAGAATGTGCAGGTGCAGGACGTTGATCCGATAGTAGAGATCCTCGCGGAAATCGCCGGCCTCGACCATTGATTTCAGGTCGCGGTTGGTGGCGCAGACCAGGCGGATCTCGACCGGGATCTCCCGTTCGCCACCGACGCGAACGACGCGTTTCTCCTGCAGCACCCGCAGCAGCTTGGCCTGCATCGCCGTCGACATCTCGCCGACCTCGTCGAGCAGCAGGGTGCCGCTGTCGGCCTGTTCGAAGACCCCGTGTTTGGTCCGCAGTGCGCCGGTAAAGGCGCCTTTTTCGTAGCCGAACAGCTCGGCCTCGAGCAGGCTCTCCGACAGTGCCGCGCAGTTGACGGCGATGAACGGGCGCTTGTCGTCGCCACGCTGGTGCAGCAACTGGGCGACGTGCTCCTTGCCGACACCCGATTCGCCGGTGATCAGCACCGTCGCCTTTTCACCGGCAATATGAGGCAAGGTCTCTTCGATCTGTCGCATCACCCGCGAAATGCCCAGGCGCGGCACATCATCCGAGGCCAGCACGGTGAGCGGGTGGTCGGCCAATGCCCGGATCTTGGCCAGCAGATCGTCGAGGTCGAACGGCTTGGTGATGTAGTCGGCCGCACCGAGCTTGAGCAGGGTCACGGCCTTTTCGATGGAGCCGTGACCGGTGATGAACAGCAGCGGTGGCAGGATGCGCTGTTCGCTCTTCAATGTGTAGAACAGCTCCTCACCACTCATGTCGGGCAGGCGGATGTCACTGATGATCAGCGCGTAATGGTTCCGGCGCAATGCGTCGAGTGCGTTGCCGGCCAGCTGGTGCCAGTCGACAGCGAAATTCTCGAGCAGAAATCGGTCACGCAGCGACTCGCCCATGATCGGGTCGTCCTCGACCAGACAGATCATTGGTTTGTCTTCACTCATGCCGCCTCCTGCAGCGGCAGTGGCAGGTGGACGCTGAACAGCGTGTCCGCGCTGCCGCTGCTGACTTCGATGGTGCCGTTGAGCTCGGTGACAATCTGGTAGGTGACCCAGAGACCGAGGCCGCGGCCGCTGTCGTGTCCGGTGACAAAAGGCTCGAACAGGTGGGCGATGGTCTCGTCACTCATCTGTTCACCGCTGTTGCCCACCTCGATACACAGTGCATCGCCAGCAGACCGAACCGTGCATGCGACATGCCCTTTTTCCCCTGTCGCCTGGATGGCGTTGAGTAACAGGTTCAGCAGAACCTGGCGCACCAGGGTCGACGCCACCTCGATCTCGCCAGTCAACTCGTTGCGCCATTCGATCTGGATTGACTGGCCGGCGGCCACCGGCGTGACCAGGGTGCGGGTGTCGTCGACGTCCTGCTGGGTCAGCGGGTGGCTCTCGGTCTTGGCTTCGACCAGCAGGGCGCTGACGGTGTCACGGATCTGCAGCAAGCCGCGCTCGAGGAGGTTCACGGTCTTCGCCGTCAACGGATCCAGGTTGCCATGACGGCGCAGCGTGTTGGTCGCGTTGAGCATGCCGCCAAGGGGGTTGTTGATTTCGTGGGCGATGCCTGCGGTGAAACGGCCGATCGCCGCGAGACGTTCGGCGGCGATCATCTGCCGCTCGAGGTCGGCCTTGTCACGCAGTTCCGCGAGCATCAGTCGGAACTGGCGGTTGAGCTGAGCCAACTCGTCGTTGCCGCGCACTTCGAGCAGGTCGCATTCCACTGATTCGGGTGCCTCCGAGCCGACCTGGGACATGCAACTGGCAAGGTCGACCAGCGGCTCGGCGAAACGTCGACCCCAATAGGCCGCGACCGGGACCAGCAACACGATGATCAACAGCGTGGTCAGGGCGGCTCGACCGGCGAATGTGGTGAAGCGCTGGGTGAAGATCTCCTCCGAGTAACCCATGATCAGCGTGCCGATCAGGACGCCGTCGGAGACGATCGGGGTGACGACGTAGAGGTTGCTGAATGCCGATCCCGCGATGAGTTGCTGTTCCAGCAAGAGCTCGTCATCAAGCTCGCGGGACAGCGCGGCCAGTTCGTCGTTGGCCGCCACAAGGTCGGTCAGTATCGGGTACTGGTCGGGCTCGGTGGAGACATAGACCTGTCGGTTGCGGTCGAGGACGATGACCACCTTCGCTTGCAGGGCCCCCTGCGTGCTGCTGAGACCGAACGGTGTGTTGATGACCTCGTAGGCTTTCCAGACGTCGTCGTGAAGCATCGCCGAGGTCAGCGAGCGGCTGAGGATGCGGCCCATGTTGGCCGAGCTGAGTTTCAGGTCCTCCTCGAACACTTCGTGAGCTCGCAGCAGGATCGAGCCGCTGACCGCAACCGCGACCAGCAGGGCAAGCAGGGCGATCCGCAACGGGATCTTGTGACGCAGACTCAGGTTGTCGAGCATCTCAGCTCATCGACAGGGCGTCGATCAGGTCGCCGATACCGTTGAACAGGGCGATGTCCTGTTGCGAGAAGCCGTCGAGGTTCAGTTCTCCCAGCAGCAGTTGTCCCTCCGGGTCGCCGGCCATGCCGAACAGCACCTGTTGCAGCGCTCGGGTCTCCTCGTCGCGAGCCGTTCTCGAGGCGACGATGGGTGGAAAGCCAAATTTTCTCGATTTGCTGACGATCCGGGTGCGCCCGGCCAGTTCGGGATTCCGGACGGCCAGCGTGTCCCAGACGTAGCCGTCGACGGCGCCGCCGTCGGCCAGGCCGGTGGCGACAGCGGCCACGACCTTCTCGTGCGCCCAAGTGAAAAAGCTCTTGCGGAAGAATGTTTCGCGGTCCTCGCCCAGGGCACTGATCTGGTACTGCGGGACCAGGAAACCGGAGTTCGAGTCGGGATCGGAGTAGGCGAAGATCCGTCCCTTGAGGTCGGCGATCGAGCCGGTCTGATGATCGTCGGCACGAACGATCAGGTAGGACTGGTAGAGCGGTTCACCATGGTAGAGCGGCACAGCGACAAGTTTCAGTGCGTACTGGAAGCGCAGGTACGGGTAGCCGCAGATCCAGGCGAAGTCGAGTTCTTCACCGAGCAGCAGGTCCATGATCTGGCGGTAGGTGGAGCGCTGCTTGAATACGATCGTGCGGTCGAGACGCGACTCGAGGTAATCGCGCCAGCGGTCGATGAAACCGGTCTGGTTGTCGAGGAAGACCGGTGTGATGCCGATGCGTAGCGGGCCCGTTTCGGCCCGGATCGCGCCCAGGCCGAGGGGGCCGGTGGCTCCTGCGGCCAGAAGTGCCGCAAGCAAGGTTCTTCGCTTCATCTCCACCTCTCCTCCACGTTCGCGTCGCTGCTGGACGCAGCCATTTCCGTCCATGGATTTTGGTATATATAGCGTGACGCTCTTTGGCGTCTGATCTTGAGTATCCACCCCAAGGCACTGATGTGCAAGGGGCTATGCTTCACGTTGAAGGGCTGCCGAGGCGTTGGTAGGCAGGGGGTTGTTACCAGTCGGTAACGCCACCCGGCCATCATTCAAGGCCCGAGTTACCGACCGGTAACGTAGGGTCGATTGGTGTCGGCTGACGACCCGCTTAAGTCCATGAAAATTATTGCGGCCGTGATTTGGCCCCCGTCTTGCAACCGTTTACTGCAGATTTACGCGCCCGACATATCTGTGGGGACAAGAAAAAATTTTGTCGTACGGGAGAATTCAGATGCACATGCGCTCCGTCACCTGCCTCGAAAGAGGTCTGCTCGGCGTGGCCCTGGCCGGCCTGCTGACCACCCCGGTCCTGGCTGTCGACGTCGCCTCCGTCGACTGGTCCCAGGTCCCGACGAGCAAACCACGGCTTTTCTATCCTGGCCAGTCGAGTTACGAGTGGTTGCGTATCGAGGACCACAAGAAAGCCTCGAACGAGGTCAAGGGCGGCGAGGCGTGCCTGAAATGCCATAAGGGTGAGCAGAAATCTCTCGGCGGCATCCTGGTCGAGGAGGGGCGGCTCGAACCCGACCCGATCGACGGCAAGAGCGGCTACAAGCGCATCGAGGTGCAGGCGGCGCACGACGCCGAGAAC
>CAXMPC010000198.1:0-3771 GCA_964195335.1 uncultured Gammaproteobacteria bacterium
CCAAGGGTGGCAACCCGAGCCTGGCCGACGCCGACATCAAGGCCGCCGTCGACTACATGGTCGGCGCCAGTAAGTAAGCGTCTGACGCACTGCATTCGAAGGAAAGCTCGATGAAGCACCTAGCCGCAGCCGCGCTGCTGCTCCTGGGAACGGCCGGCAGCGCGCTCGCCGCCGAGGAGACTCCCGCTGAACCGCCGAAGCCCTGGGCCATCTGCGCAAGCTGTCACGGCCCGGACGGCAACAGCGTCAACCCGATCTGGCCAAAACTGGCCGGGCAGGGCGCTGACTACATCGCCAAGCAGATCGCCGACTTCAAGGGCGGCAAGCGCGTCGACCCGCTGATGACGGGCATGGCGATGGCGGTGCAGGACAACGCCCTCGGTGAGGTCGCCGCCTATTTCGCCAGCCAGCAGGCCCAGCCTGCTGTCCCGGTGAAGCCCGAACTGGTGGACCAGGGTCGGCAGCTCTACGTGGCCGGCGACCCGGAAACCGGAGTGACGGCCTGTGCCGCCTGCCACGGCCCCAACGGCAACGGCAACCCGGCAGCCAGGTTCCCGGCGCTGGGCAGTCAGCACGCGGCCTACACCATCAAGCAGCTGCAGATGTTCCGTGACGGCAGCCGCGCCAACGATCCCAACGAGATGATGCGCAACATCGCGGTAAAACTCTCGGAACAGGACATCGAGGCGCTGGCCATGTACCTCAGCACCCTGTGAGGTAGGCGACACGCGGTAACGCACTCGAGGCGGCCTCCGGGCCGCCTCGCCTTTTCCGGGCCCCACGCTTGCACCGCCCTGGGGTGGCCCGGACAATGGCGACAGAACAAAACCTGCCATTGCGCGGTCAAACCCGTCGCGCATACCCGCATCCTGTGACAGGAGAGATTTGGATGAACAGACGCGTCCTGCTGGCCCTCGTGCTGCTGCTGCCGGCCCTTACCCTGGCCCAGACCAAGATCAGCCCCGACGAGGTCATCGAGTACGAACCGGTCGTGCCGCCGATAGCGCCGTCGACCGGCGAGCAAATCGAGGTGATCGAACTCTTCTGGTACGGCTGCCCGCACTGCTACCGCCTCGAGCCCTACGTCGAGCGTTGGCTGGAGGACAAGCCGGACAACGTCGCCTACGTGCCCATCCCGGCGATCTTTCCCAACCGGCCGGTCTGGGAGAACCATGCGCGTGCCTTCTACACGGCCGAGATGCTCGGCGTGATCGACACCATCCACCGCCCGTTGTTCGACGCCATCCACGCCCTGCGCCGCAAGCTCGACGACGAGAATGCGCTGGCCGCCTTTTTCGCCGAACAGGGAGTCGACGAGGCCGAGTTCCGCAAGACCTACCGCTCCTTCGCCGTCGACGGCAAGGTACGCCGCGCCAAGGACCTGACCCGCCGCTACGGTATCGACGGCGTGCCCGCGCTGATCGTCGACGGCCGCTACCGCACCGGACCGGCCCTGGCCGGCACCTACTCGCGCACCATGCCGATCATCGACGCCCTGGTGCAGAAGGCGGCCGCGGAACGGGCCAAGACCGCCACCAAGTGAATCCACCATGGAGGCGGCCACCGGGCGGGGCCTCACGTTACCAGCCGCTTCGGCGCATCCGTACGCTGGTGAAGAACCATCGCGAGCGCCGTGCCCCGGCGTCGATCGCCAACGGCCCGCCAGCCGGTACTGATAACGACGCGGCGACGCGCCCGCTGCACCTGCTCAGCTACAACATCCAGGCCGGCATTACCGGCGGCACCCGTTATCGTGACTACGTGACCCAGAGCTGGCAGCACCTGCTGCCCTCGTCGCGACGCATGGGCAACCTCGACCGCATCGCCCGCCTGATCAGCCGCTTCGACATCGTCGGCCTGCAAGAGATCGACGCTGGCAGCCTGCGCAGCGGTTTCGTTAACCAGGCCGAATACCTGGCCCTGCGCGCCGGCTTCCCGAACTGGCATCACCAGCTCAACCGCGACCTCGGCAAGTTGGCGCAGCACAGCAACGGCCTGCTCAGCCGCTACCGGCCGACCACGCTCGACAACCACCGCCTGCCCGGCCTGATCCCGGGTCGCGGGGTGCTCAGCGCCACCTACGGCACGGCGCCCGACACCCTGCTGCTGCTGGTCGTCCATCTTGCCCTGGGCCAACGGGCCCGGCGCCAGCAGCTGGCCTACGTCGCCGAGCTGGCCCGCGCCCATCCACACGTTATCGTCATGGGTGACATGAACAGCCCGCTGCGGCAGTGGCAGGATGTCGGCCCGCTGAACGAGCTCGGCTTCCATTCACCGGCGCAGGACCTGCTCACATTTCCCAGCTGGCGTCCGCAACGCGGAATCGATCACATCCTGGTCGGACCGACCCTGCGGGTCGATCGCGTCAGCACCCTCCAGTGCGACTACTCGGACCACCTGCCGATCGCCATGGAGGTCCAGATCCCTGCCAGTATCAGGCTCGACCCGCGGCCCGTCGCCGATCCGGCGATGTAATACCATTTACCTATCATTTGTAGGTGATTTCTCCACGGAAGGAGAGGACGATGTCGACTTCAGAAACGCCGGCGGCGGTCGCCGCTGAGCACCAACGTGCCGTACTCGCGCTGTTCGTCGCCCAGCTCGAGCTGCCGGCCTGCCGCGAACGCTGCCATCTCGATTTCAAGGCCGCGCTGGCCAGCGACCTCCCGGTCGAACGGGTCGCCCGTCGCCTGAGCACCTGCCTGGCCGACCGTACGCCCAACCCCGCCTGTGCCACCCTGCTGCAGTTGATCGACGGCGTCAGCCTGCCGCAGAATCTGCTCGACGAGGCCACCGCCCTGCATGAGCAGCTGGCATCGGCGGAAGATGCCACCGCCTTCGGCCACCATGTACGTCGGCTGGCCGCGCTGATCGACGCCCTGCCCTCGCAACTGCAGCAGGAGAAAGACACGGTCGCGCAAAACCTGGTCACCCTCGGTGACCGACTGCACGACCTCTACCGCCAGATCAGCCTGGCCGAGGAGGTCGAAGCCGTCGCCGCGAGCGAGACGGTCGCCCTCGACCAGCGCATCGCCGCCGAGGTGCACGACCTCGAGGCCGATGTCGACGGCAACCGGGACCTGGGTGAACTCGGCGCCCACCTGCACAGCCGGCTGGAGGCGATCGCGTCCCAGGTGCACCGCTACCGCGAGCAGGAGCAGCAGCGCCTGGCCGGGCTCCGCGAACAGAACGACCAGCTTCGCTGTCAGGTCACGGACCTCGAGAACGAGGTCAGGCGACTTCGCACCGGGCTCAGCGCACAACGCCATCGTATCGTCACTGACGCGCTGACCGGACTGCACAACCGCTTCGCCTACGACGAGCGCCTGGCCCAGGAGCTGGCGCGCTGGCAGCGTTACCGGACGCCGCTCAGCCTGCTGCTGTGCGACATCGACCACTTCAAGAAGGTCAACGACACTCTTGGCCACCACGCCGGCGACGAGGTACTGAAAAGCGTGGCCGACCTGCTCGCCAGCGCGCTGCGCAAGACCGACTTCATCGCCCGTTACGGCGGTGAGGAATTTGTCGTCCTGCTGTCGGGGGCGGCCGCCGATCGTGCGGCGACGGTCGCTGAAAAACTGCGCCAGCTGGTCGCCGGGGCCACTATCGACCTTGGATCGACCACGCTCGACGTGACCGTCTCCTGTGGCCACGCGACCCTGGAAGATGAGAAGGAGTCGAGCGCAGCACTGTTCGAGCGTGCCGACCAGGCCCTCTACCAGGCCAAGCGCAGCGGCCGCGACCGGGTCTGCGTCGGCTGAACAACGTCGC
>CAXMPC010000199.1:0-23311 GCA_964195335.1 uncultured Gammaproteobacteria bacterium
GAATCCAAGCTGACCCACTACCCCCTGGCCGGTAGTCTGGTATCTGAACTGCATATATGATAGGGCCTGCGGCCTTCCCCGCGAGGGGGAGGAACGGTACCCTTGCAACCCACTTGACCAGAACCGTAGGCCGATGACCGAGAGCATTGCGCGCGCCCCGAGCAGGACTGCGATCCAGCCGGATTTCGCCACCTTGCCGCGCAAGGTCGAGACTGGATCGGTTGTCAATTTGGTCGGCTTGACGCGCGAGCTGCTACACGAGACCCTGATCGCGGCTGGCGTGCCAACTGCCCAGGCATCGATGCGTACCGGCCAGCTGTGGCAGTGGATCTACCAGCGCGGGGTTTCCGATTTCTCTGCGATGACCAACCTGTCGAAGGCCTTTCGCGGCCTGCTCGCCGAGCGCTTCGAGATCGCCCGGCCCGAGGTCGTCACCCGGCAGGTCTCCACCGACGGCACCCGCAAGTATCTCTTGCGCATCGCCGGCGGGCACGAGGTCGAGGCGGTCTACATCCCCGAGGAGAATCGCGGCACGCTCTGCGTCTCGTCCCAGGTCGGCTGCCCGATCGACTGCACCTTCTGCGCCACCGCGCGCCAGGGCTTCAGCCGCAACCTCACTACTGGCGAAATCGTGGCCCAGCTCTGGCTGGCGCGCGCGGCGCTCACCACCGAAGGGGCGGGACGGCTGGTGACCAACGTCGTCCTGATGGGCATGGGCGAGCCTCTGCTCAACTTCCAGGCGGTGGTGCAGGCGACCAACCTGATGAAAGACGATCTCGGCTTTGGCCTTTCCAAGCGCCGGGTGACGCTCAGCACCTCGGGCATCGTGCCGGCGATGGACCGGCTTGCCGAGGTCAGTGACATCAGCCTGGCCGTCTCCATCCACGCCCCGAACGACACCCTGCGCAGCGAACTGGTACCGATCAATCGCAAGTACCCGCTCCGCGAGGTAGTGGCCGCGGCGAAGCGCTACATAGGTGCCGACCGCTACCGGGTGGTCACATTCGAGTACGTGCTGTTGGCCGGGATCAACGACCGCCCCGAGCATGCACGCGAGTTGGCCCGGGTACTGCGCACGGTCCCGGCCAAGGTCAACCTGATCCCGTACAACCCGGTCGACGGGATCCATTACTGCCGGCCCGAGGATGCTGCCGTCGACGCCTTCCGCGCGGTGCTGCAGGCCCACGGCCTGGTCACCATCACGCGCAAGACCCGCGGCGAGGACATCGATGCCGCCTGCGGTCAGCTGGTTGGCAAGGTGCAGTCGAAACGCCGCCGCGACCGTTCCGTGGAGGTACGGAAATGAGCCTGCGGATGACACTGCTGGTGTTCGTCGTCGTACTCAGTGGCTGCAGTGCCATGGGTGGGTCGAAGGATGCCGATACCAGCTACAAGAACGCTGATGTGGTCCCGATCAAGGACGCGGCCGAGCCCAACGCCCTGCTCGGCGTCGAGTACATGAAGGCGGGCCGGAACATCCAGGCGATGGAGCACCTGCAGCGGGCGCTGATTCACGACCCGGACCTGCCAGTGGCGCACAACGCCATCGCCGTGCTCTACGAGCGGCTCGGTCAGGACGAGCAGGCCGAGGCCCACTTCAAGCGGGTCCTCGAACTCTCGCCGCAAGATTCCGATGCCCTCAACAACTACGGCCGTTTCCTCTGCACCCTGGAGCGCTATGACGAGGCGACCACGGCGTTCGACCGGGCGTTGGCCAACCCGCTCTACGCGACACCGCAAAACACCTACACCAACCTCGGCCTGTGCGCGATGCGCGATGGTGAGAGGGAACTGGCCGAGCACTACTTCCGCCAGGCGCTCGGTAAATCGCACAACTTTCCACCGGCCTTGCTGCAGATGGCCAAGCTGAGCTGGGATAGCGGCAACGCACTGCAGGCACGGGCCTATCTTCAGCGCCTGACCGCGCGAATCCGTCCTGGCCCGTCGGTGCTCTGGCTCGGGGTCCAGGTCGAGCGCAACCTCGGCGACCGTGCCGCGGCCGACGCCTACGCGCTCCAGTTGCGCGAAAATTTCCCGACATCCCCTGAAACCAAACTGCTGCTGACATCGGAGAAGCGATGAAGGGCGACCGCGACAACGCCACCGAGAACGAGCCGGAGACCGAGTCCCTGGCGCCGCAACCCGGGCCCGGCAGCCGCCTGGGCAAGGCGCGCATGGCGGCCAACATGACCGTTGAAGAGGTCGCCGCCGGCCTCAACCTGACCCTGGGGATCGTCCAGGCCCTGGAACGGGATGCGGCCGATGAACTGCCGGCTCCGGTCTTCGTGCGCGGTTACATCAGTAATTACGCGCGCCTGGTCGGGCTGCGCGGCGATGAGCTGGTCAACCAGTACGAGAAGGTGCGCGCACCGGAGGTGCCGCTTGAGTTGAGGCATCGTCCGGCCTCGGCGGCGCCACGTATACGTCTTGGGATATCACTGCGCACGGTGGTCCTGGTGCTGCTGGTCATCGGCGGCGGTATCACAGCCCTGTGGTGGTTCCAGGGTAGTCAGCTCTCTGTGGGTGACCTGACCCGAATCGGCAGACCGGAACCGGTGCCCGTGGCCATTACTCCCGTCCCCGCGCCGGTGATGCCGGAAACCGCGCCGGCACCGGAGCCGGCGACCGACAGCGCCGCGCCCTCCTCGGACGCAACCGAGCCGGCCAGGGTGGAGACAGTCGAACCGGCACCCGTTGCGGTCGTGGAGGCACCGGCACCGGCCGAGCCCGCACCGCCGCCCGAGCCCACCGGTCATCGTCTCAAACTCAAACTCAAAAACGATGTCTGGGTCGAGATCGTCGATGACGACGGCACACGCCTGGTATTCGACATGCTGCGTGGCGGTACTACTCGCGAGGTGACCGGCGAAGGTCCGTTCCTGGTGCTTCTCGGCAAGGCCGGGGCGGTCGCGGTCGAACTCAACGGCAACGCCGTCGACCATACCGCTTTCGAGCGCAAGGGTATCGCCCGTTTCGTCCTCGACGACGAGGGCGGCGAGATCGTCACCCGCGCGCCCTGACGGCCAACACAACCTGAACCGATAGCGATGCGCTTCCACACAGCTCCCGAGCGCCGCCGCTCGCGCCGGCTGATGGTCGGCAATGTTCCTGTCGGCGACGGTGCGCCGATCTCGGTGCAGAGCATGACCAACACCGAGACCACCGATGTCGCGGCGACGGTCGCCCAGGTCGAGGCGCTGCAGCAGGCCGGTGCGGACATCGTCCGCGTCTCGGTGCCAACGCTCGATGCCGCCGCCGCTTTCGGTGCCATTCGCCAGCAGGTCGGCGTGCCGCTGGTGGCCGACATCCACTTCGACTACCGCATCGCGCTGCGGGTCGCCGAACTCGGTGCCGACTGCCTGCGCATCAACCCCGGCAACATCGGCCGCGAAGAGCGGGTGCGCGCGGTAGTGGCCAGTGCCCGTGATCACGGCATCCCGATTCGCATCGGCGTCAATGCCGGTTCGTTGGACAAGGCGCTGCTCGAGAAGTACCGCGAGCCGACCGCCGAGGCGTTGGTCGAGTCGGCGCTGCAGCAGATCGAATGGCTCGATCGGGTCGACTTTCAGGACTACAAGATCAGCGTCAAGGCCTCTGATGTGCAGATGGCGGTGGCCGCCTACCGTGGCCTTGCCGCACAGGTCGACGCGCCGTTGCATCTGGGCATCACCGAAGCCGGCGGGCTGCGCTCAGGCACGGTCAAGTCGGCCGTAGGCCTGGGGACGCTGCTGATGGAAGGCATCGGCGACACGGTGCGGGTCTCGCTGGCCGCCGACCCGGTCGAAGAGGTGCGGGTCGGTTTCGACATCCTCAAGAGTCTCAACCTGCGCACCCGCGGCATCAACATCATCGCCTGCCCGACCTGTTCACGGCAGAAGTTCGACGTCATAGCCACGGTCAACGCCCTCGAGTCGCGCCTGGAAGACGTCACCGACAGCCTCGACGTGGCGATCATCGGCTGTGTCGTCAACGGCCCCGGGGAGGCCAGGGAGGCCCAGATCGGCGTCACCGGTGGCGAGCCGAATATGCTCTACGTGAACGGCGCTACGGCCGGCAAGGTCGACGACGCCACGTTGCTCGACACCCTCGAGCGCCAGGTGCGCGCAATCCTCGCCAGCCGGCGTGACGAGGGCTGAGCGGATGTATACGACATGTCACACCGGGGGCGGCTGCCGGTGAGTGCCAAGGTGAAGGCGATCCGCGGCATGCGTGACATCCTGCCGTCGGAAAGCGGTGCCTGGCAGCGGCTCGAGGCGGTCGTCGCCGAGGTCCTCGACGCCTATGGCTACCGTGAAATCCGCCTGCCGCTGCTGGAGAAGACCGAGCTGTTCGCCCGCTCCATCGGCGAGGTCACCGACATCGTCGAGAAGGAGATGTACACCTTCGCCGACCGCAACGACGACAGCCTGACCTTGCGACCGGAAGGGACGGCCGGCTGTGTCCGTGCCTGCATCGAGCACGGCCTGCTGCACAACCAGGTGCAGCGCCTCTGGTACCGCGGCTCGATGTTCCGTTACGAGCGTCCGCAGAAAGGACGCTACCGCCAGTTTCACCAGGTCGGGCTCGAGGCCTACGGCATGGACGGGCCGGACATCGACGCCGAGGTGATCCTGGTCGGTCGCCGGCTGTGGCAGCGGCTCGGGCTCGAGGTCGAACTGCAACTCAACAGCCTCGGTGACGCGGCCGAACGGGCCGTCTACCGTGACCGCCTGGTCGACTACTTCCAGGCCAACGCCGACCAACTCGACGAGGACAGCCGACGCCGTCTGGAAAGCAACCCGCTGCGCATCCTCGACAGCAAGAATCCCGACATGCAGCCGTTACTGGCGGCGGCACCGGCACTGCTCGAACACCTCGGTACGGAATCGCGCGCCCATTTCGACGGCCTGCGCGCCCGCCTTGATGCCGCCGGCGTCGACTACGTGATCAACCCGCGACTGGTGCGCGGCCTCGACTACTATGGTCGCTCGGTCTTCGAGTGGGTGACCGACCGCCTCGGCGCGCAGGGCACCGTCTGCGCAGGCGGCCGCTACGACGCCCTGGTGGAGCAGCTCGGTGGCAAGCCGACCCCTGCGGTCGGTTTCGCCATGGGGCTGGAGCGGCTGGTCGAACTTATGGCTACAGATCAGGCCGATGACAGTGGCGGCGCACCAGCTCAGGTCTACGTGGTGGTCGGCAACGAGGCGCTCGCGGTGGAGGCCGTGGCGCTGAGCGAGCGGCTGCGTGACGAAATCACCGGCCTGCGCTTGTCGCTCCACTGTGGAGGCGGTAGCCTGAAAAGCCAGTTCAAGCGCGCTGACCGCAGCGGGGCGGAACTTGCGCTCGTCCTCGGTGAAGAGGAGTGGGCGCGTGGCGAGGCGGCGGTAAAGCCGCTGCGCGGGGGTGGGGAACAGACCAATGTCGCGATCGACCAGCTGACCGCACGTCTGCGGTCCATGCTCGATTCGCGGCCTTAATGGGATAACGTGACGGAGGGGACCTTGGACGTCTACGAAACAGAACAGGAACAGGTCGAGGCGCTGCGCAAGTGGTGGCACGAGAATGGGAAAGCACTCGTCTTGGGCGTTGTCCTCGGACTCGCGGGCCTGTTCGGCTACCGCGGCTGGCAGGACCACCTCAGTGCCGAGGCCGAGCAGGCCGCCGACCTGCACGCCGGTGTCCTGGTGGCGCTGGAACGCGAATCGCACGCCACGGTCATCGCCGAAAGTGCACGCTTGCGTAGCGAGTATGGCGACACCCCCTATGCAGCACTTGCGACCCTGGCCGAGGCGCGAGCGCTGCTCGATAGCGGCGACCCTGACGCCGCTCGTGAAGCGCTGGTCTGGGTTGTCGAGCATGCCGCACAGGATGAGGTGGTCGCGGTTGCGCGGCTACGCCTGGCCCGGGTGCTGATCGACCGGGGCGATGCCGCCGCCGCCCGGAGCCAGCTCGATGCCTTGCCGGGCGAGCTGTTCCAGGCCCAGGTGGCGGAACTCCGTGGTGACCTGTTGCGTGACCAGGGCCAGGCTGAAGCGGCGCGCGCAGCTTACCGTGAGGCCCTGGCAGCTGGCAGCGAGAACCGCGCCATCGTGCAGATGAAACTCGACGACCTCGGCCTCGAACTGGCCGGGGAGGTAGCGCAATGAGTCGCTGGCTGGTACTGCTGATGGCGGCACTGCTCAGCAGCGGTTGCGGCGGTTTCCTCGGGATCGGCGAAGATGACGACGAAGGTCCGCAGCCGGCGGAGTTGACCGAGTTCGAGGCCGCCTTGCCGGTGACCCGGCTGTGGGCGGCCGATTGTGGCGCCGGTGCCGGCGATGCCGCCCTGGCGCTGTCGCTGACGATGGACGGGGATCGTATCTACTGCGCCGATTACGAGGGTCTCGTTACGGCATTTACGCTCGCCGATGGCCAGCCGGCCTGGCGCGTGGAGACCGAACTGCCGATCAGCGGCGGCCCCGGGGTCGGCGCCGGGCGTGTGGTGGTCGGCACGACCAACGCCCAGATTGCGGCGTTGGCGGCCGACGACGGCAAGGAAATGTGGCGCACGCGGGTCTCGAGCGAAGTGCTTGCCAAGCCCGGTGTCGGCGTGTCCGCGGTGGCAGTGCAGACCGCCGACGGACGCCTTTCGGTCCACGACGCCGCCAATGGCCAGCGTCTCTGGTTCTACGACAGCACGGTCCCGGCGCTGTCACTGCGCGGTACCAGCCCGCCACTGCTTGGTAGCGACCACGTCATCAGCGGTTTTTCCAATGGCAAGATTGCCGCCTTTTCACTGCAGGACGGACGGCAGTTCTGGGAACTCGGCATTGCCATTCCGCGGGGACGCAGTGAACTCGATCGCATGGTGGACATCGATGCGGCCCCGGTGGTACGGGAAGACACCGTGTACGCCGTGGCCTACCAGGGGCGGGTGGTCGCCATCGCCCGGAAGACAGGAACCCTGCTCTGGTCGCGTGAATTTTCTTCCAGCAGCGGTCTCGACGTCGCTGGAGAGCGCATCTTCATCGGCGATGACAAGAGCCATGTCTGGGCCCTCGATCGCAACGGGGGTGCCTCCTACTGGCGCCAGGAGCAGCTCCAGTTCCGGCGGCTTACGGCACCGGTTGTGATCGGTAGCAGTGTCGTCGTCGGTGACCTCGAAGGTTACCTGCACTTTCTCGACGGCGGCGACGGCCATCTGGTAGCGCGGATAAAAGTAGCTGACGGTCCGATCCTGACCACGCCTCTGGTGCGTGGGGATACCGTCTACGCGCTCGGTGCCGACGGCACCCTTGTGGCAGTGAAGGTGGACGGCTGAACGGGGACGGGAAGGGCCGTCCCCGGGCGGCTCAGTCGTCGAGGAAGAAGCCCATCTTGACGCCAGCCATCTCGACCACGTCCTGATCCTGCAAATGGTAGGCCTGCGGGCCTACCGGGGCACCGTTGACGACCAGCCGGCGCGTGTTGTCCGGACCGCCTTCGATCTGGACCATGAAGTAGCCATGGTGGCGGCGCGTGATCGCGACCACCTGAACCCCTTTCTTGCCCAGCGTGGTGACCTCCTTGGTCAGCTTCAGCTCGCGTCCGGAGTTTGGTCCACTGAGAATCTGCAAGCGCGCCTCGGTCGGGGCCGCCACGGCTGCGGGCTGCGGAGCCGGTTCTGCAGCGGGTGCGGGTGTGGCTGCGGGTGGTGGGGTCGGCGCAGGAGCGCTTTCGCCGGCAGGCTTGTTGAGCAGGTTGCCCATCGCCGAGAAGCTCATCACGACCGTCTTTTCGAGGTCGTCAGCCTGCTCGTCCTGCTCCTCGTTGGCGAACTGGAGCTGGTGCTTGCCGATGTCGATGCGGTCGCCGTCCTGCAGCGCGTGCTTGCGCACCGGTGAGCCGTTGACCGTGGTGCCGTTGGTGCTGTCGAGATCCTCGAGGAAGAAATCGTTGAGGATGCGGATGACGCGCGCGTGATGGCCGCTGACCGCCAGATTGTCGACCTGGATGTCGTTGTCGGTCTTGCGCCCGATGCTCGTGTATTCCTTGCTGAGCTCGGTCTCGCCAACCTGGTTGCCGTGGAAGGTGAGAATCAGTTTTGCCATGTTCCTGTGCGCCTCTGGACGGAGTGTCCTGTTAGACCCCCCGCTGTCTACTAACCGCTTCTGTTGGTATTGCCGGCCGGGCCAACACCACGGTGATGTTGTCGAGGCCGCCGTATTCGTTGGCGAGGCGGATGAGCTCGCGCGTTGATGCGCCAAGGTTAGCATCAAAATTCTGCAGCGTTAACCTGATCGTTTCATCGTCGACCATGGCGTGGAGCCCGTCGCTGCAGAGCAGGAAGAGGTCTCCAGGTGCGCAGTCGACGTCAATCATTTCCGGCTGCACTGCCTGAGCGGCGCCGACGGCCTGGGTCAGGACGTTGCTGAACGGACCTGCGCGTTGCCCTCTCGACCACCGCCCGCTCTGGGATGCAAGCAATTCACCGACGGTCTGGTCGTGGGTCAGTTGCTCGAGTCTCTCCGATCGCAGACGGTAGAGGCGTGAGTCACCGACGTGGGCGGCGTACATCCTCCTCCCGGCGAACAATGCCGCGAGCAGGGTCGTGCCCATGCCCTCGGCACTGGCGTCGGCGGCTGCCGCGTCGAGGATGGCCTGGTTGGCGGCAGCGACCGCGCTTTCGAGCCGTACCCCGGGCGCGGTTGTGTCCGCCGCGGGTAAGGTGTCGAGGAGTTGGCGTGTTGCGGTGCTTACGGCCAAGGCACTGGCCAGTTCACCACGGGCGTGACCGCCCATGCCATCAGCGAGCAGGGCCAGGTTGGCTTCAGGCAGCAGGGCGAAGGCGTCCTCGTTCCCGGTGCGCTTGCGCCCGGTATCGGTGAGGCCGGCGAGTTCGAGTGCGGTCACGGTGCGGGTGTGGCGTTGCCGTAGGTCATGAGCTGGTCCATTCTAGCTTGGCAGGGGGCGCGCGGTGTCCCCGGAGGAGTACCGGTATGACAGGCGACGAGGAAAAGCTGCAGGAGCTGGCTACCCTGCGCGACTGGATCCGCTGGGGCGCAAGCCGTTTCGGTGGCGCCGGGCTGTTCTATGGGCACGGCACCGACAACGCCCTCGACGAGGCGGTTGCCCTGGTGCTGCACGCCCTCAACCTGCCCCCCGACCTGGCGTCGGGTTATCTAGACGCGACGCTGACCGCCAGCGAGCGGGTGGCCGTGCTCGAGTTGCTCGAACGCCGGGTCAGCGAGCGGCTGCCGGCCGCCTACCTGACTCACGAGGCGTGGTTCGCCGGCCTCGGTTTCTACGTCGACGAGCGGGTGCTGATCCCGCGCTCACCGATCGCCGAGCTGATCATGAAGGGCTTCGAGCCGTGGCTCGAGCACGACCGGGTCGGGCACATTCTCGACCTCTGTACTGGCAGTGGTTGCATAGCGGTCGCCAGCGCGCTGGCCTTTCCGGAAGCCGAGGTCGATGCCGTCGACATATCCATCGACGCGCTCGAGGTGGCACAGATCAATATCGACCGCCACCATGTTGGTGACCGGGTCCATGCCATCGAGTCCGACCTGTTCTCTGCCCTGGGGAGCGGCCACTACGACCTGATCGTCAGCAATCCGCCCTACGTTCCGGCCAAGAGCCTGGAGGAACTGCCGGAAGAGTACCGCCACGAGCCAATCCTGGGTCTTGCCGCTGGCGACGACGGCTTGTCTGTCGTCATGCGCCTGCTGCTGCAGGCTTCAGCGCACCTGCGCCCGGGTGGTATCATCGTCGTTGAGGTCGGCGAGGCGGAGTCGGCCCTGATTGAGCGTTTTCCCCAGATCCCGTTCCTGTGGCTCGAATTCGAGCATGGCGGCCACGGTGTTTTCCTGCTGACCACCGAGCAGTTGAAGGACTACCGTACCGCCTTTGCCATCGGCTGATCCCTACTGCATGAACCAGCTACCGCGCGCCCGTACCGCCGACGAGTACGTCGACCTGGTCAAGCAGGCGTTGTTCGAGGTCGAGGACCTCTACGCCTGCCTCGAGTGGGACTACGGTGACGACGCCATCCAGGTCCAGCGCTCCATGCCGTTCCTCGAACCGCTGGCCAAGGTGACGCGTGAACTTCACCAGTCGATGGTCGACGGCAGCTACCAGTTCGCTACCGGCGATCTGCCATTCATGGAACTGCTGCGCAGCTACCCCGACCAACTGCCGTTCGCGCAACTGCTCGAGCGCATCAACGCCACCCACTGCGAGGGCCTCGACGTCGATGGCGACTGACCGGCCATCTCGGACAACCAGATCTCATGAGTGAAAAAATTACCTTCGACCCCGACCTGATCCGCCGTTACGACCGTTCCGGTCCGCGCTACACCTCCTACCCGACGGCGGTGCAGTTCGTCGATACTTTCGACGCGGTGCGCTACCGGGAGATGGCCGTGGCCAGCGTCGACCAACGGCCCGACCGGCCGCTGTCGCTCTACTTCCATATCCCGTTCTGCGACACGGTCTGTTTCTACTGCGCCTGCAACAAACACGTCACCAAGGACCGAGGTCTGGCCCAGCCCTATCTCGATCGTCTGCAGCACGAGATCGCCATGCAGGCGGCGCTGTTCCCGGACAAACGCGTCGTCGAGCAGTTGCACTGGGGTGGCGGCACGCCGACCTTCATCAGCGCCGGGCAGATGCGGGCGCTGATGGACTGCACCCGCGCACACTTCCGTATGGCCGACGACGCGACCGGTGAGTACTCGGTAGAAGTCGATCCGCGCGAGGCACCGCCGGAGACCATCCGGCTGTTGCGCGAGCTCGGGTTCAACCGGCTGAGCATGGGCGTGCAGGACTTCGAGCCGGCGGTGCAGAAGGCGGTCAACCGGCTGCAGTCCGAGGAGATCACGCTGGCTTCGCTCGAGGCGGCGCGAGAGTGTGGCTTTCGCTCGATCAGTCTGGACCTGATCTACGGCCTGCCGAAGCAGTCGGCGGCCACCTTCGCCACCACACTGGAGAAGATCGTCGCCCTGGCGCCTGATCGGCTTTCGGTATTCAACTACGCTCACCTGCCGGAGCTGTTCAAGCCGCAACGGCGGATCGATCCCGACGAACTGCCGTCGGCGGCGGAAAAGCTCGACATCCTGCAGCTGACCACCGAGCGCCTGGCTGCTGCCGGCTACGTCTACATCGGCATGGACCATTTTGCCCGCCCCGATGACGAACTGGCGGTGGCGCAGCGCGAAGGGACGCTCTACCGCAACTTCCAGGGCTACTCGACCCACGCCGAGTGTGACCTGATCGGCCTTGGCGCGACCTCGATCGGCAGTGTCGGCAACAGCTACGCCCAGAACCTGCGCGAGATCGAGGCCTACTACACGGCCATCGACGCCGGTGAACTGGCGGTGTTCCGTGGCGTCGAACTCGATACCGACGACCTGCTGCGGCGCGCAGTCATCACCGAGCTGATCTGCCACTTCCAGCTCGATTTCGACCGCGTCAGCAGCGCCTACGGCATCGCCTTCGAGGAGTACTTCGAGCGCGAGCTCAAGGAACTCAAGCCGATGCAGGACGACGGCCTGCTGCGCTTGGCCCCCGGGCGCATCGACGTCAGTCCGGCCGGCCGCTTCCTGATCCGCAACATCTGCATGGTGTTTGACCGCTACCTGCGCGAGGCGGAAACGCAGCGCTTTTCGAAGGTGATCTGAACCTGCCACAGGTCAGGTCGTAACAGAACAGAGTCCATGTCCGGCAACAGCATCGGCAAGCTCTTCGTCGTCACCGATTTCGGTGAGAGTCACGGTCCCGCAATCGGTGGCGTGGTCGACGGCTGTCCACCGGGGATCGACCTGGACGAGGCGCGGCTGCAAGGTGACCTCGACCGGCGTCGGCCGGGCCAGAGCCGGCATACCACCCAGCGGCGTGAGGCCGACCGGGTCGAGATCCTCTCCGGGGTGTTCGAAGGCCGTACCACCGGGGCACCGATCGGCCTGCTGATCCGCAATACCGACGCCCGCTCCAGGGACTACTCGAACCTCCGCGATCGCTTCCGGCCGGGCCATGCTGACTACACCTACCAGCAGAAATACGGCATGCGTGACTACCGCGGCGGTGGCCGTTCATCGGCGCGCGAGACCGCTGTCAGGGTCGCCGCGGGCGGTGTGGCCAAGGCGTTCCTCGCCACATGTGGTATCCAGGTGCGTGGCTACCTGGCCCAGCTCGGGCCGATCCGTGCCGAGGCGCATGATTGGGACGAAGTCCCGCGCAACCCGTTCTTCTTCCCCGACGCGGCCAAGGTGCCCGAAGTCGAGGCCTACATGGACGTCCTGCGCAAGTCGGGCGACTCCATCGGTGCACGGGTCAACGTCGAGGCCACCGGCGTGCCCCCGGGACTTGGTGAACCGGTCTTCGACCGCCTCGATGCGGATATCGCGCATGCGCTGATGAGCATCAACGCGGTCAAGGGGGTAGAAATCGGTGCCGGTTTCAACGCCGTCGAGCAGAAGGGTACCGAGCACCGCGACCAGATGGCGCCCGAAGGATTTTTGGGCAACCAGGCCGGTGGCGTTCTCGGCGGTATTTCCAGCGGCCAGGTGATCCGCGCAAGCATGGCGCTGAAGCCGACTTCAAGCCTGCGTATTCCGGCTCGCAGCGTCGACCTCGACGGTAACCCGGTCGAGGTGATCACCACCGGTCGTCACGACCCCTGCGTCGGCATCCGCGGCGTGCCGGTCGCCGAGGCGATGCTGGCCGTTGTCCTCGCCGACCACCTGCTGCGCCATCGTGGCCAGAACCGGGACGTCGTCTCCGCCACGCCGGTGATTCCCGCCGGCGACGACTGACCGATGTCCGAAGCTGCTGCCGCCACGCCCTACTGGCGGCTGTCGGGTTTCTACCTCTGCTACTTCGCTTCCCTCGGCGCCCTGATCCCGTTTTGGGGCCTCTATCTGCAGGACCTCGGCCACGATGCGGCCGCCATCGGCGAGTTGATGGCGCTGCTACTGGCGACCAGGATAATTACACCCAACCTCTGGGCCTGGCTCGCCGACCGGCGCGGTCAGCGGGTGCGCATCGTCCGTTTTGCTTCGCTCGCGGCCCTGGTCTGCTTCACCGGGGTCTTTGTCAGCGGCAGCTACGCCTGGTTGGCGCTGGTGATGGTCGCCTTCAGCTTCTTCTGGAACGCCTCACTGCCGCAGTTCGAGGCGCTGACGCTGTCGCATCTCGCCACTGATCCACACCGGTACGGCCTGGTCCGGGTCTGGGGCTCGGTCGGCTTCATCGCCAGCGTGCTGGCGCTCGGCGTCCTGTTCGACGTAGCCGGCCGTGGCTGGCTACCGTGGGTCGTGGTGGTCCTGTTCGCCCTGGTCTGGGGTGTCAGCCTGACCGTGCCCGATGCCGGGCCTCCCGCCAGCGAGGTGCAACGGGAGCCGCTGCTGAAGGTGCTGGCTCGCCCTGAGGTGGCGGCGCTGTTCGCTGTCTGCCTGCTGATGCAGGCAAGTCACGGCCCCTACTACGCCTTTTTCAGCATCCACCTCGATAACGCCGGCTACGGCCAGCAGCTGATCGGTGCTCTCTGGGCGCTGGGCGTGATTGCCGAGATCGGCATCTTCCTGGTCGCTGCACCGCTACTGCGCCGGTTCACGCCGCGCACCCTGCTGCTGGTCAGCCTGCTGCTGACAGCACTGCGCTGGTTGTTGGTCGGTGGACTGGTCGAGCAGATCGGCTGGCTGCTGATGGCGCAGCTGCTGCACGCGGCCTCGTTCGGCATCTACCATGCTGCCGCGATCCAGCTGGTGCACCGCTATTTCCCCGCCCCACACCAGGGCCGGGGCCAGGCGCTATACAGCAGCCTCAGCTTCGGCGCCGGCGGCGCCCTGGGGAGCCTGCTCGGTGGTTACGCCTGGATCGCCCTGGGAGCGACCGCGACCTTTGCGCTGGCCTCCGGGCTGGCGCTGATCGGGGCCGCGGTCAGCTGGCGCTGGTTGCGCGCCTGAACTAGGCGGTTACTCGCCGTCGACGCCCGAGTGAGGGAGTGGGATCGAAACCCAGAACAGCGAACCACCGCTGGTGCGGCGCTCGGCGCCGATGCGTCCGTTCATCGCCTCGACCAGGCGGCGGCACAGGGCCAGGCCCAGCCCGGTGCCACCGAAGCGGCGCGCCGAGTGATCTTCGGCCTGGGTGAATTCGGCGAACAGCCGCTCCATTGGGCCCTGGGGCAAGCCGATGCCGGTGTCGAGGACGTTCAGGTGCAACGTACCGTCGTGTCCCTTGTCGACCTGGTAGTCGGCCTCGATGCGCACGTGGCCCTGGTGGGTGAACTTGATCGCATTGTTGACCAGGTGCTCGAGGATGGCGCCGATGTGACCGGGGTCGCCGATCAATCGATGGGGCATCATCGGATGGCAGTTGATCTCGAAGTGCAGCCCCTTATTTTGCGCGGCGCGGCCCATGGTCGAGCTGACAGTGCTCACCAGGTCGTGAGGATCGAAGGTCTGGGTCCGGATCGGTAGCTGGCTGGTCTCCAGACGCGAGTACTCGAGCAGTTGGTCGATCAACTTGAGCAGCCGCTTTGCGGAGTCCCGGGCCATGTCGACCTGGTCACGCTGGGTCGCATCGAGCGGGCTGTCATCAAGCAGTTCGAGCATGCCCAGCGTGCCGTTGAGTGGCGTGCGTAACTCGTGGCTCATGTTGGTGAGGAAGGTGCTCTTGGCGCGGTTGGCCGCCTCGGCTTCCGCCTTGGCTGCCAGCAGTCGCTGCCGGGTCATGATCTGCTCGCTGATGTCGCGGTCGGCGCCACGGTAGCCGACCAGCCGGCCGTCGTCGTCGAGCAGGGGCAGGCCGCTGGTCTCGAGCGTCACCACGTGGCCGTCTCGGTGACGGTTACGGTTGACGAAGCCGTTGAACGACTGCTTGGCGCTGAAGACCTGGAAGGCCGCCATCTTCAGCTCCTCCCGCTCCTCGGGCAGGAAGAAGTCGTAGAAGTACTTGCCGAGGGCATCTTCGGGGCGGTAACCGATGATCTGCTCGACCATCGGGCTGGCATAGGTGTAGCGGCCTTCGGCATCGACCTCCCAGATCCATTCACCGATGTGTGTGGCGACATCGCTGAAGCGTTGCTCGGAGACCGTCAGCGCCTGTTCAGTGGATTCGAGTTCCTGGATCTGGTTTCGCAGCGGCAGGTAGATCAGGTAGTAGAAGGCAGGAATTAGCAGGACGATAAGCAGTATGGAGTCGATCACCGCCTCCATATGCGGGCTCAGTTCCGGCAGCACCTGCAGCAGCAGCATGACGAACACTTCGGCAAAGAAAATCGTCAGGCCGATGGCGAACACCAGCGTGCCCAGTGAACGCAGCGGCCCGGCGCCGAGAACTGCCTTGGGCGACTCCTTGCGGTTGCGCACCACGTTACGGGTATTGGTTGGTTCAGCTGTCATGGGGGCTGTCGGGTGGCTACGGCCTCTCGGGCGGGATCAGGAGGGCCGCCTGCTTTATTGTGCGCAGTTTAGACAATCGACGTCCCATTCGGCGACTCGGCGTGCTCACCGAGGGTCGTCAGCAGCGCGCGGGCGGCGTTCGACAGCGTGCGGCCTTGCCTGCGCACGATACCGAGGTCACGTCGCATCGCCAGCCCGGCGACCGGGAGGACGTGCAGCCGTGCATCGACCAGGGTGGCCGGCAACACACTCCAGCCGAGGCCGAGGATCACCATCATCCGAATGGTCTCGAGATGGTTGGTCGACATCTCCACATGGAGCTCGATGCCATGACCGCTGAACGACTGCTGGACGATCTGTCGGGTGACGGTCTCGATCCCGGGCAGGATGGCCGGATGCGGCGCCAGCTCGGCCAGCGAAGGTCCTGCCACCGTGGCCAGGGGGTGGTCGCGGCCGCAGACCACCTGCAACTCGTCATGCCACAGCGGTTCGGCGACCAGGCGTGGCGGCGTCAGTTGCGGCAGTGTCACCACCGCAAGTTCCAGGTCGCCGGCAGCGACGACGGCCAGCGCCTCTTCCGATTCGAGGAAGCGCAGTTCCAGCCGCACCTCAGGGAAATGGTGCTTGAACGCCTGCAGCACCGGCGGCAGCCGGCGCAAGCCGACATGGTGCGAGGTGGCGACCACCAGCCGGCCACGGATGTCGCCGGAGAGGTCGTGGATGCGCCGGCGTGCGGCATCGAGTTCCTCCAGCACGCGGGTGGCATGTTCCAGGAGCACGTGCCCGGCCTCGGTCAGCAGCACCTGGCGCCCGACCCGGTCGAACAGGCGGGCATCGAGTGACTGCTCGAGGGCGACGATACGCTTGCTTACCGCCGGCTGGGTCAGGTGCAGCGTGTCTGCGGCGATGGAGAACGAGGCGTGCTGCGCGACGCTGGCGAAGGCCTGGAGGTGGGCCAGGTTCATACTCGGGGACTCCGGTGCCTGATAGGTATGACAAATTGTAATAGAAAGTATGAAAAAGATGAATTTGTGTAATAGATGTCGGCCCCGGTATCCTCTGCGGCCTGCCCACGGGAGATAAGCCATGACCGCCAGGACCCTCTACGACAAGCTCTGGGACGCTCACGTGGTGCGCGTCGATGACAGCGGCTCCGCGCTGCTCTACATCGACCGCCACCTGGTCCACGAGGTGACTTCACCGCAGGCCTTCGAGGGGCTGCGCCTGGCCGGGCGCACGCCGTGGCGCGCCAGCAGCGTATTGGCGGTGCCCGACCACAACGTGCCGACCACCGACCGCGCGGCCGGCATCGTCGATCCGGTGTCGCGGCTGCAGGTCGAGACCCTCGACCGCAACTGCAGCGAGTTCGGCATCACCGAGTTCACCATGAACGACCCGCGCCAGGGCATTGTCCATGTCATTGGCCCGGAGCAGGGGGCGACCCTACCCGGCATGACCGTGGTCTGCGGCGATTCGCACACCGCCACCCATGGCGCTTTCGGCGCCCTGGCCTTCGGCATCGGCACCTCCGAGGTCGAACACGTTCTCGCCACCCAGTGCCTGATCCAGGAGAAGTCCAGGAACAAGCTGGTGCGGGTCGACGGCCAATTGGCGCCCGGGGTTGGGCCGAAGGACGTCGTGCTGGCGGTGATCGGCCGCATTGGCACGGCAGGCGGCACCGGCTATGCCATCGAGTTCGGTGGCGAAGCGATCCGTGCGATGAGCATGGAAGGTCGCATGACGGTCTGCAACATGGCCATCGAGGCCGGCGCGCGTGCCGGCATGGTCGCCGTTGATGACACCACCATCGAATATCTGGAGGGACGGCCATTCGCGCCCCAGGGCGAGGACTGGAGTCAGGCGGCCGCCGGTTGGCGTGACCTGCACAGCGACGCCGGAGCCACGTTCGATGCCGTGGTCGAGATTGACGGCCGTGTGCTGCGTCCGCAGGTGACCTGGGGCACCTCACCGGAAATGGTCCTGCCGGTCGACGGCACGGTGCCCGACCCGGCGGCCGAGAGTGACTCGATGCGTGCCGACGGCATACGCCGGGCGCTCGACTACATGGGGCTCGAGGCCAATACGCCGATCGGTGACATCACCATCGACAAGGTATTCATCGGCTCCTGCACCAACGGCCGCATCGAGGACCTGCGCGCCGCCGCCGAGGTGGCGCGTGGTGGCCAGGTCGCCGGCAGCATCAAGCTGGCACTGGTGGTGCCCGGCTCCGGCCTGGTCAAGGCGCAGGCCGAGCGGGAGGGGCTCGACAAGATCTTCACCGAGGCCGGTTTCGAGTGGCGCGATCCGGGGTGCTCGATGTGCCTGGCAATGAATGCCGATCGCCTTGAGTCGGGCGAACGCTGTGCCTCGACCTCGAACCGCAATTTCGAGGGTCGCCAGGGGCAGGGCGGGCGTACCCACCTGGTCAGTCCGGTGATGGCCGCCGCCGCCGCGCTGGCCGGCCGTTTCGTCGACGTCACCGCGCGCTGAGCGCCTGCGCAGGAGAGAGCAATGGATAAACTGGTCACTTTCACCGGCACGGTCGCACCGCTGGACCGCGCCAACGTCGACACCGACGCCATCATCCCCAAGCAGTTCCTGAAGTCGATCGAGCGTACCGGCTTCGGCCCGTACCTGTTCGACGAGTGGCGCTACCTCGATCACGGCGAGCCCGGCATGGATTGCACCCACCGGCCACTGAACGAATCGTTCCTCCTCAACCAGCCGCGCTACTCCGCCGCCACGGTGCTGCTGGCGCGCGACAATTTCGGTTGCGGCTCCAGCCGCGAGCACGCCCCGTGGGCGCTGCTCGATTTCGGTTTCCGCGTCATCATCGCGCCGAGCTACGCCGATATCTTCTACAACAACTGCTTCAAGAACGGCATCCTGCCGGTGGTGCTCGAAGGTGCCACCGTCGATCACCTGTTCGCCGCCACCGAGGCGACCGAGGGCTACTCGCTGGCCGTCGACCTGCCGGCACAGACCCTGACCACGCCGGACGGAGAAGTGATCGCCTTCGACATTGACGGCTTTCGCAAGGACTGCCTGCTGGAGGGGTTCGACGATATCGGCCTGACTCTGCAGCACGTCGACGCCATCCGCGAATTCGAAACCCGCCACCGCGACGCCAACCCGTGGCTGTTCAGCTGAGGCGGACACCTAAAAAAACGGAGACCAAGAGATGACCCACAAGATCGCGATCCTGCCCGGCGACGGCATCGGCGTCGAGATCGTCTCTGAGGCACGCAAGTTGCTTGACTGCCTGCGTGATGACTTCGGCTTCGCCGTCGAGACCGAGGATGCGCTGGTCGGCGGCTGCGCCTACGATGCCACCGGCACCCCGTTGCCAGAGGCCACTCTTGCGCTCGCCAGGGAGGCCGACTCGGTGCTGCTCGGCGCCGTCGGTGGATCCAAGTGGGAGCCGCTCGACATCAGCGTGCGTCCCGAGCGTGGCCTGCTCGGTCTGCGCGCCGAACTGGAATTGTTCGCCAACCTGCGTCCGGCGATCCTCTATCCGCAGCTGGCCGACGCCTCGACGCTGCGCAGCGACGTGGTCGCCGGCCTCGACATCCTGATCGTCCGCGAGCTCACCGGGGGCATCTACTTCGGCCAGCCGCGCGGGGTCGAGGAGTTGGCTGACGGGCAGCGCCGCGGTTACAACACCCTGGTCTACACCAGTTCCGAGGTCGAGCGCATCGGCCGGGTGGCGTTCGAGATCGCGCAGAAACGCGGCGGGCGGCTCTGCTCGGTCGACAAGGCCAACGTCCTCGAGTGCACCGAGATGTGGCGCGAGGTGATGACCGGGATCGCCGCCGACTACCCGGACGTCGAGCTGTCGCACATGTATGTCGACAACGCCGCCATGCAACTGGTGCGCGCCCCCAAGCAGTTCGACGTCATGGTCACCACCAACATGTTCGGTGACATCCTCTCCGATTGCGCGGCCATGCTCACCGGCTCGATCGGCATGCTGCCGTCGGCGTCGCTGAATGCGCAGAACTGCGGCATGTACGAGCCGATCCACGGTTCGGCTCCGGACATCGCCGGCCAGGGCGTGGCCAATCCGCTGGCGACGTTGCTGTCGGTGGCGATGATGCTGCGCTACTCGCTCGACGAACCGGTGCTGGCCGAGCGTATCGACCGTGCGGTCAGCACGGTCCTCGACCAGGGACTGCGTACCGGCGACATCATGTCGACCGGCATGCGCCAGGTTGGCACCATAGAGATGGGTGACGCGGTCATCGCCGCACTGCGCGCCGACTGACGCACGGCGCAGACAGCGAGGTCCACCCCACTCTATAATGAACGGCCCGCGCGACCTCGCGCGGGCCGTGTTTTTTTTGGAGTAACGTCATGAATCGCGTGGGTTTTGTCGGTTGGCGCGGAATGGTCGGTTCGGTCCTGATGGAGCGGATGCGGGCCGAGAACGATTTCACCGCCATCACCGAGCCGGTCTTTTTCTCGACCTCGCAGGCCGGCCAGGCCGGCCCGGATGTGGGTCGGCCGGTAGCACCGCTCGGTGACGCCAATGACGTCGAGCAGCTCAAGGCGATGGACGTCATCGTCTCGTGCCAGGGTGGCGACTACACCAAATCGGTCTACGGTGACCTGCGCGCGACCGGCTGGGACGGCTACTGGATCGATGCCGCCTCGGCCCTGCGCATGCAGCCCGACAGTGTCATCGTTCTCGACCCGGTCAACCGTGACGTCATCGACAACGCGCTTGCCTCGGGCGTCAGGGACTACATTGGCGGCAACTGCACCGTCAGCCTGATGCTGATGGCCCTGGGCGGGCTGTTCCGCGCCGGCCTGGTCGAGTGGGCTACCGCGATGACCTACCAGGCGGCCTCCGGTGGTGGCGCGCGCCACATGCGCGAACTGCTGGCTCAGATGGGCCACCTGCGCGACAGCGCCACCCTCGACGACCCGGCTTCGGGCATCCTCGAGATCGATCACCAGGTGACCGCGGCCATGCGTGGCGGTGACTTCCCGGTCGACAACTTCGGCGTGCCGCTGGCCGGCAGCCTGATCCCGTGGATCGACGTCCAGCTGGAGAATGGCCAGAGCAAGGAGGAATGGAAGGGCGCGGTCGAGACCAACAAGATTCTCGGCCGCGAAGCCGACCCGATTCCGCTCGACGGTCTCTGCGTTCGCATCGGCGCCATGCGCAGCCACAGCCAGGCACTGACCATCAAGCTGACCCGCGACGTGCCGCTGGACGAGGTCGAGTCACTGCTCGCCAACGCCAACGACTGGGTGCGGGTGATCCCCAACGATCGTGACATCTCCATGCGCGAACTGACCCCGGCAGCGGTGACCGGAACCCTGCAGGTGCCGGTCGGACGCCTGCGCAAGCTGGCCATGGGGAGTGAGTACCTGGGGGCGTTCACGGTGGGTGACCAGCTGCTCTGGGGCGCTGCCGAACCGCTGCGGCGTATGCTCCACATCCTGCTGGAACGGTAGCCTGAAGACAGCCATGGTGGGCAGGGTTGCCGTGGGTTGCGAAGGATCGCGGCTAGAGCCTTGTTTAAATGTGGATTGATTTGGGCTAATCTTGGGGTTGCCGCCGTGGCTCGGTCCAGGTGTGACCGGACCGGGGTAGAGTTAAGGAAGGACCACGCCGCGGATGATGGCGGGTCATAAATAAGAACCGGGAACGATCATGTTGAAACGAACCTCGCTGCTGCTGGCTTCCTTGGGAATGCTGCTTCCGGTCGCCGTATCGGCGCTCGGACTCGGCGAGATCCGCCTCAACTCCGGGCTCAACGAGCCGCTCAGGGCCGAGATCCCGTTGATCTCGGTCAGCGCCGATGACGCCGACCTGCTGGCCATCAAGCTTGCGCCACGCGACCAGTACGAGAAGGCCGGCATCGAGCAGGTGCCGGAACTGCGTCAGCTCCGCTTCGAGACCGTCACCGGCGCCGACGGCAGGCCGGCGATCAGCGTGACCACGCGTGAAGCCATCGGCGAGCCGTTCCTCAACTTCCTCATCGAGGTCAACTGGCCGACCGGGCGCGTAATACGCGAGTACACGTTGTTGCTCGATCCACCGGTATTGATGCGTGGGGCTCCACCCGTAAGCCAACTCCCCACAGTTTCTGAACCGGCGGCCGCGAGGCCGCCGCCAGTTTCTGCCCCCTCAATTTCGTCACCGTCGGGCGGTGAATACGGTCCGGTTGTCAGTGGTGAGACCCTCTGGGTGATCGCCGAGACGGTGCGCCCGGACACCAGTCTGACCATCGCCCAGGTGATGCTGGCCCTGCAGGAGGCGAACCCGGACGCCTTCATCCGCAACAACATCAACCTGCTCAAGGCCGGGGTGGTGCTGCGGGTGCCAAGCCAGGACGAGATGGCGGCGCTGGCTGCCGAAGAGGCCCAGGCCAACGCGCGCGCCCAGGCCGCCGAGTGGGACGCCTACCGAGGCCAGGCGGCGACACAGACGACTCCGGCACCGCGCACCGAGACGGCGGCCGAGGGCGCGCCGACGGCACCCGCCGAAGAGGCACGCCTGAAGCTGGTGGTGCCCGAGGAGCAGGCCGAGGCTGAGGCGAGCACCGCACCCGAGGGCGCCGGGACCGTCGCCGGCGACGGTGAGTTGTCCGAACTCCGGCGTCAGCTCGACCTGGCCAACGAGGAGGCGGAGGCCCGCCGCCTGCAAAACGATGAGCTCGGCAGCCAGATCCTCGATCTCGAGGAGCAGGTCGTCGCCCTGGAGAAGCTGATCGAGCTCAACGTCGATGAGATGGCAGCGTTGCAGGAGAACCTGAAAGAGCGCGAACAGGCCGGTGAGAGCATGCCGGCAGCTGCCGAGGGCGACCAGGCCGAGGGTGCCATGCCCGCCGAATCGGAGCCGGCCGAATCGACCGAAGCGGCAGCCGAGAGCGCTGAGGCGACTGAAACCGCGGGTGCGGCGGATCAGGCCACTGAGACTACTGAGACTACTGAGACCACCGAGGCCGCAGAGCAGGCGGCCGCGATGCCGGCTGAGGGCACTGGCCAAGACGAGGGTGCAGCCAAACCGGAAGGCGAGGGCGAAAATGGGCATGCGGCGACGGCCGAGGCCGAGCCCGCGCCACAGGAACAGGCCGCCGCGGCCCCGCCGCCACCGCCGCCAGCCCCTGAGCCCGGGTTGCTGGAGGATCCGTGGTTGCTCGGCGGTGCCGCGGTCATCGTCCTGGCGCTGATCGGCGTCATTGTTGCCAAGCGTCGTGCCGCGGGCGATGAGGACGATGAAGAGGCCGAGGAAGATGCGGAGCCGTTCATGTCCTCCACGGAGGCCGTCGCCGAGACGGCAGGGGACGCATCCCAGGCGGCAGTGTCCGAACCCGAGGCGGGTCCATCGTTCGAGCCTGGCGACAAGACCGGCAAGGACGTCCTCAAAGAGTTTGCGCCAGCCGGCCTCGACGGCCAGAAGAGCGGTGAGGATCCGCTGGAGCAGGCAGATGTCTTTCTTGCCTACGGCCGCAACGACCAGGCCGAGGAGGTGCTGCGCAACGTCCTCGCCAACGAACCGGGCCGGGTTGACGTCATGGTCAAGCTGCTCGAGATCTACCATGGCAACCAGGACCGTGCGAGCTTCGAGCATCAGCTCGAGGATCTGCACGAGACCCTGGCCGGCGAGCCTGGTCCGCACTGGGACCGTGCCGTCGAGCTGGCGCAGGCCATCGCCCCGGATCACCGCCTCGTTGCAGGGGCCGAAGCCGCCGGTATGGAAGAAGAGGTGGCACTCGACGAGGCGCTCGGCGACGGCGAACTCGATATTGATCTCGACTTCGAACCGGTGTTTGGCGACGACGCCGACGCTGCCGACGAACCGCTCGACATCACTCAGGAATTCTCCGGCGATGGGCTGTCCGACCTGGCAGACGAGGGCGCCATGGATGCGGCGCTCGAGGCCGGTGCCGAAGCCGAGGCCGACCCGTCAGCCGCCAGTACTACCGAAGACGAACTCGACCTCAGTCTCGATT
>CAXMPC010000200.1:0-17678 GCA_964195335.1 uncultured Gammaproteobacteria bacterium
CGGTTCTCATCCTGGCGCCATTCAGCGCTATTCCACTCATCAACTTGGCTGGGGCGCCAGGATTCGAACCTGGGATTGCTGGTACCAAAAACCAGTGCCTTACCGCTTGGCTACGCCCCAGTAATCATTTCGTTGCCGTCACGCGCGGCATCCAGCCGGTCGAGCAGTGGCGAACGATCGACGCCCCGGGCGACGAAACCGCGCCAGCCAGCGGGCAGCGCCTGGCGTGCCACAGCCGCGTCTTCGAAGGCAGCAAAGACGCAGGCGCCGGTGCCGCTCATGCGACCCGCGCCCCGCAGCTTCCCTAGACTCTCGGCCACCTCCGGGTAACGCGCAGCCACGACCGACTCGCAATCGTTCCGGGTCCGTCCGGCCAGAAAGTCCGGAATTGTGATTGGCTTGGAATCCCTTGTCAATTCAGGGGCGTTAAAGATCTCCGCGGTGGCGACCTGGCAGTCCGGGACCACTACGAGGTACCAGCTCGGCACCAGCGCCAGTGGCGTCAGGCGCTCACCGACTCCCTCGGCCCAGGCACTGCGACCATGAACGAACACCGGCACATCGGCCCCGAGACGCCGGCCCAGCTCCGCCAGTTCATCGACAGTCAGCCTGGTATCCCAGAGCATGTTCAGCGCCACCAGTGTCGTGGCCGCGTCGGAGCTGCCACCGCCGAGGCCGCCGCCGAGAGGCAGACGCTTGACCAGCTCGATCCCGGCACCGAGACGGCAGCCCGATTCCGCTTGCAGCAGGCGTGCGGCACGGACGCACAGATCCTCATCGTCCTCGACCCCGTCGAGGGGTTGCAGGCGGGCGATCCGGCCGTCATCACGGAGACTGAAACTAAGTTCGTCACCCCAGTCGAGCAGCTGGAAGACCGTCTGCAGCTCATGGTAGCCGTCGGCTCGCCGCCCTGTGATGTGCAGGAAGAGGTTGAGCTTCGCCGGCGCCGGCCAGGGGAGGTCGTCCACCGTGCCGCCACCCATCAGCCCTTCTCACCCGTCTCTGGACCGAGCCGCCAGCGATCAATCACCAGCCGCACACGCAACTCCTCGCGCTCGAGCACGACGCGATGCGGCAGCAGGCCACCATCCACCTCCAGGTAACGACTGCAGGCGATCCTCCAACCGTCCTGTTCCAAACCGATCACCCTGCCCGCTCCATCGCGCTCTACCGTCGCCGGGCGACCGGGGTCGGGATGCCCACTGATCCAGTAGCGCAACCCCTGCACCGGCATGGCCCAGCCAAGTTGTTCCTGCAGCAAGGCCTCGCTGTCGGGCCCCTGGATCACCTGCTCAGTGCCCATCTCGAGACGGGCGCCGCCGGGATCCTCGCGCAACCGGACGCTGCCCTGTCCCAGCGGCCCGGCCAGCTCGATTCGTACCAGCCTTGGAGCCTGGTGCCAGGCGAAGGTGCCGTGCCAGGCCTCGTCACCGCTTCTTACCGCCAGTCTGCCCTGGGCCAGCCAGGATTCTGGCAGATCGGCAACCGGGAGTGCCGAACGCGGCGGCGCTGTCGTGCAGGCCGTCACGAACAGCGCCATCACGACGACCCGGAGGGCCAGAGTCACGGCAGGAAGTGGTCGACCACGCGCCTCAGCACCTCGTTGTCCGGGTGCGCGCGCAGGGCCTCCTCGAAGATCTCACGTGCCTGCTGCTGTTCACCGCTGGCCCACAACACCTCGCCGAGGTGGGCGGCAATTTCTGGATCCTGGCTGCGCGCGTAGGCGTCGCGAAGGTAGTTCAGGGCGGCGTGGCTGTCGCCAAGCCGATAGTGGACCCAGCCCATCGAGTCGATGATGGCCGCGTCCTCGGGACGGACCTCGAACGCCCGGCGGATCAAATCCAGCGCCTCGTCGTAACGGGTCGTGCGGTCGGCCAGGGTGTAGCCGAGGGCGTTGAGCGCACTGGCGTTATTCGGATCACGCTGGATCAGGGTGCGCAGGTCCTGCTCGAGCAGGTCGAGCCGGTCGACGCGTTCGGCCAGCATCGCCCGGGCATAGAGCAGGTCGTCGGCGTCCGGGGTCTCGGCCAGGGCCGCGTCGTAGAGGCTCATCGCCTCGCTTGCGCGATCGGCATCGGCCAGCAACTCACCCTCCACCAGCAGCAGGCGCACCCGCAACTCGGGCTTGGCGTCGCGCAGGCTACGCACACGACCGAGCGCCTCATCGAGCCGGCCCTGCCTGGCCAGCACCGCCGCGACCTGGATCTGCGCCTCGTCGACGTACTCGCCGCCACCCACCCGACTGTACCAGTCGAGAGCGGTAGCGAAATTCTCACGCTGGGCCTCGAGACGCCCGAGGAAAAAGCGGGCGTCGTCGGCCCGGCCCTCGGTCTGCTCGAGTTCCAGGAAGTAGTGCTCGGCCTCCTTGAGCTGCCGTGTCTCCAGCGACAACAGCGCCAGGGCATAGAGGATGTCAGGGTCACCAGGATTGGCGGCGGCCACGGCCTCGAATTGCGCAAGCGCCTCGTGCACACGCTCGCGGTTCATCAACAGCCGGGCATAGGCGAGCCTCAGATCACGGCTCTCCGGTACCGCTTTTACCCCGGCGGCCAGCGTTTCCAGCGCGGCATCGTGGTGACCCAGGGCCACCAGGACCTGGGCCAGGTTGATCCGCGCCTGAATCCAGTCGGGCCGCAAGCGGACGGCATCGGCCATTTCGCTCTCGGCCAGGCTGAGACGAGCCGCGTGGCGGGCGACGGCACCGTGGGCGAAGTGCGCCTCGGCCTGTGCCGGGTAGTCGGCGGCAAGGCGTCCAGCCACATCGAGCGCTATCGCCTTGTCCGGAAGCCGCACCAGCAGCGCCGTCAACTGGGAGAATGCCTCGCCGAGATCCGGTTCGCCGGCGAGGAAGCCGCGCAGTTCAGCAACCCCTTCATCGACGTGACCGAGTCGCAATTCGAGGTTGGCGATGATGCGTACGACCAGGCGATTGTCCGGCGCCAGCTCACGCCAGAGCTTGGCCGCCTCGAGCGCCAGGGCGAGGTCGTCGGTGTAGAGGCCGAAGTGGGTCGCCCGCTCGGCCAGGCGCGGATCGCGCTCGGCCTGCGCCGCGGCGTAGTAGCGCTCGAGCCCGGTCTGGTAGTCGCCCCGCTGGGCCGCGACTTCGCCGACCATCAGGCCGTAGAGCGGCGATTCCGCAGGCGACGGCGTGGCGACGATATCCGGCCGCGGTTTTGCTGCCGGATCGTAGGCCGGCTGCTGTGCGCAGCCGACGAACAGCAGGCCGAGCAATGCCGGCACGATGAGTCGGGTCATGGGGATAGTCTCGGGCACATGGCCATTCTACAACGTCAATGTCTGTGACCGCGCGCCGCCGAAACTGTTCAGGGAACACCGGCAGCAGAACGTGATCGAATTCCATGCCCGGCACGTACGTCTTGTGCTCACCGTGGGCATCGCGCAAAATTTGCAGGATTTTCTAACGGTTTACGATCACGATGTCACTGCTGGCACTGGGAATCAATCACAAGACGGCGCCGGTCGACGTCCGCGAGCGGGTGGCTTTCACCCCTGAGCGGATGGTCGAGGCGTTGCACGAGCTCAGTGCCCAGGCGCCGGTGACCGAGGCCGCGATCCTCTCCACCTGCAACCGGACCGAACTCTACTGCGGCCTGAGCGACGACGATTCGACCGCCGTGGTCGAGTGGCTGAGCCAGTTCCACCAGTTGCCGCGCTCTGACCTCGCCCCCTACATCTACGCCCATCCTGATCACGACGCGGTGCGTCACATGCTCCGCGTCGCCAGCGGACTCGACTCGCTGGTCCTCGGTGAGCCGCAGATCCTCGGCCAGATGAAGGACGCCTATCAGGCCGCCAGCTCAGCCGGCACCCTCGGCGGGCTGCTCAGCCGACTGTTCCAGCACACCTTCTCCGTCGCCAAGCAGGTCCGGACCGATACCGAGATCGGCTCCAGTCCGATCTCCGTCGCCTTCGCCGCGGTCAGCCTGGCCCGGCAGATCTTTGGCGATCTCAGCGAAAAGACCGCGCTCTTGATCGGGGCCGGCGAGACCATCGAGCTGGTTGCGCGCCACCTGCACCAGAACGGCATTGGCCGCATGGTGGTCGCCAACCGCACCGCCGAGCGCGCCCACCTGCTGGCAAGCGAGTTCGGCGGTTACTCGATCGCCCTCGAGGAGATCCCGGGCCACCTTCCCGAGGCCGACATCATCATCTCCTCGACCGCCAGCCCGCTACCAATCCTCGGCAAGGGCGCGGTCGAACGTGCACTGAAGACCCGCCGCCACCAGCCGATGTTCATGGTCGACATCGCCGTGCCGCGCGACATCGAGCCGGAGGTCGGCGACCTCGATGACGTCTACCTGTACAAGGTCGACGACCTGCGCGACATCATCGAGGAGAACATCGCCTCGCGCCGCGATGCCGCGCAGCAGGCCGAGGAGATCATCGAAAACCAGGTCACCCAGTTCATGGGTTGGCTGCGCTCGCTTGACGCCGTCGAGACCATCCGCCAGTACCGCGATAGTGCCGATAATGTCAGCAGTGCCCTGCTCGAGCGCGCCCGGCGCCGGCTCACCAACGGCGACACCCCAGAGGAAACGCTGGCCTGGCTGGCACGCAACCTGACCAACAAGCTGACCCACGCCCCGACCGTGCAGTTGCGCCAGGCCGGCTTCGACGACCGCCGCGACCTGCTCGAGGCCGCGCGCGAACTGTTCGGCATCAAGCACCCCTGAGGCGGTCCCGCACCCCTCCTGTGAAGGCATCAATCCGCTCCAAGCTCGACGCGCTCGCCGACCGCCACCGCGAGGTGACGGCGCTGCTGTCCGATCCCGAGGTGATCGGTCAGACCGACCAATTCCGCGAGCTGTCGCGTGAGTACGCCCAACTCGAACCCCTGGTCCGCTGCTTCGGCGAGTACACCGCCAGCGAAACGGCTCTGGCCGGGGCCGAGGCGATGCTGCAGGACGACGACCCGGAAATGCGCGAGCTTGCCACCGATGAGCTGACCGAGACCCGGGCACGCCGTGCCGAACTCGAAGCCGAGTTGCAGTTGCTGCTGCTGCCGCGTGACCCGGATGACACCCGCAACGTCTTCCTCGAAATCCGCGCTGGAACCGGCGGGGCCGAGGCGGCGCTGTTCGCCGCCAACCTGCAGCGCATGTACCTGCGCTACGCCGAGCAGCAGGGCTGGCGGATCGAGGAGATCAGTGCCAGCGAGGGCGAACAGGGCGGCTACAAGGAGCTGATCCTGCGTGTGATCGGCAACGGAGCCTACGCCCGGCTCAAGTTCGAGTCCGGCGCCCACCGCGTGCAGCGGGTACCCGAGACCGAGTCGCAGGGACGGATCCACACCTCGGCCTGCACCGTCGCCGTGCTGGCCGAGGCCGACGAGGTCGACGCCATCGAGGTCAACCCTGCCGAGTTGCGTATCGACACCTACCGCGCCGCGGGCGCCGGCGGCGAGCACGTCAACAAGACCGACTCCGCCGTCCGCGTCACCCACCTGCCGACCGGCATCGTCGTCGAGTGCCAGGACGAACGGTCACAGCACAAGAACCGTGCCCGGGCCATGAGCCTGCTGAAGGCGCGCCTGCTCGCCGGCGAGCGCGAGGCGCAGGCCGCAACCCAGGCGGCGACGCGCAAGCTGCTGGTCGGCAGCGGCGACCGCTCCGAGCGTATCCGCACCTACAACTTCCCCCAGGGCCGACTGACCGACCATCGCATCAACCTGACCCTGTACAAGCTTGGTGAAATCCTCGAGGGCGACCTCGACCAGGTGATCGCCCCCCTGGTGCAGGAACACCAGGCCGAACTGCTCGCGCACCAGGCCGCTTCATGAATGCCGGCGTTCCAGCTGCCGCGACCATCGCCGACCTGGTCGTCGAAGGAACGGCACGGCTCGAAAACCTCGGCGGCACGGCTCGACTCGAGGCCGAGGTGCTGCTCGCCCACGCCCTCGACCGCCCACGCAGCCACCTCACTGCCTGGCCCGAGAAGGTGCCGGACGCACGTGAGCAGGGTCACTACCGCGCCCTGATGGCCGCGCGAGCGGACGGTACGCCGGTCGCCTACCTGACCGGCCAGCGTGAGTTCTGGTCGCTCGAGCTTGCGGTCACCCCGCGCACCCTGATCCCGCGGCCGGAAACCGAGCGCCTGGTCGAACTGGCGCTGGAACGGCTGCCTCCAGGTGCACGAGGCCGCGTTGCCGACCTCGGCACCGGCTCCGGCGCGATTGCCCTGGCCCTGGCCCACGAACGCCCTGGACTCGAGATCCTGGCTACCGACCGCGACCCCGAGGCCGTCGACATCGCCCGCGCCAACGCCACCCACCACGGTCTGGCCAACGTCGCCTTTGCTATCGCCGACTGGTGCGCGCCGCTGCCGCCTGCCAGCTTCCTCGCCATTGTCAGCAATCCGCCCTACGTCGCCCCGGCCGACCCCCATCTCGAGCACGGCGACCTTCGTTTCGAGCCACGCAGTGCACTGGTTGCCGACGACGACGGCCTCGCCGACCTGCGTGAACTCGCTGCGACGGCCTTGCCATGCCTGGCCCCCGGCGGCCACCTGTTGCTGGAACACGGTTACCAGCAGGCCGGGGCCGTTCTGGCGCTGCTCGTGGACACCGGCTACCGCGAGGTGCGCGACGAGCGCGACCATGCCGGGCAGCCTCGCGTTGCCTGCGCCCGCGCACCCTGACATACCACGCCTTGCCGCCCCAGCAAGGCACCGCTAACCTGCAGCCGAGGCTCTACCACTTTGGATATGCAAGACGAACAACTGCTCCGCTACAGCCGGCAGATCATGCTGCCGCAGGTCGATGCCGCGGGCCAGATGCGCCTGCTCGAATCGACCGTGCTGATCGTCGGCCTCGGTGGCCTCGGCGCCCCGGTGGCGATGTACCTGGCCGCGGCCGGGGTCGGCCACCTGATTGTCGGCGATGACGACGAAGTCGACCTGAGCAACCTGCAGCGGCAGATCATCCACGGCACCGCCGACATCGGCCGGCCCAAGGTCGACTCGGCACGCGACGCCCTGCTGGCCCTGAACCCGGACCTGACCATCACCGCCATCGAGGCCAGGATCGAAGGTCCGCAGTTGCGCAAACTGGTCGAACAGGCTGACGTCGTCGTCGATGCCTGCGACAATTTCGCCACCCGTTTCGCGATCAACGAGGCGTGTTTCGCCAGTGGCACCCCGCTGGTCTCCGGCGCCGCCATCCGCTTCGAGGGCCAGGTGGCGGTGTTCGACCCGCGCGTTGCCACCAGCCCCTGCTACCGCTGCCTCTACCGCGATGAAGGCGAGCTGGCCGAGACCTGCACCCAATCGGGGGTGTTCACCCCGGTGGTCGGGATCATCGGCAGCCTGCAGGCAACCGAAGCGCTGAAGTTGCTGGCCGGTCTCGGCGAAACGCTGACCGGGCGGCTGCTGCTGCTCGACGCCGAGACCATGCAGATCCGCACCATCCGCCTGCCGCGCGACCCCAACTGCCCGGTTTGCAACAGCCACCGCGCACCGGCGCCTGGGGTGGAGCCGAAGTGATGCCGGCATTGGTTGAACTGCCTCGCGCCGCGGTCAACCGGTTGCTGGCCGCGGCCCAGTCGTCACCCGGTAAGGAAGTGTGCGGGTTCGTCGTCCGCGACGGTGACGATTGCACGGTCGTTCCTGTGCGCAACGTCTCCCGCGACCCGGCACGTCGCTTCGAGATGGAGCCGGCTGGCATGGTCGAAGCCTTCCGCCATGCACGTGACGACGGCGAGGAGATCCTGGCGATCTACCACTCTCATCCAGCGGGACCGCCGGTACCGTCGGTGCTCGACCAGGAACTCGCCTACTACCCCGACCTTCCCTACCTGGTGATCTCGCTCGGCACCCGCGGGGTGCTCGAGTTACGCGCCTTCCACCTAGACCGTAAAGGCAGCACCGAGTTGCCCTTGCGCCTGGTCGATGCCACCGGCTGAGATCGTTCAGGCGCCTCCCAGGAAACCGAAGAATCCTCCTACCAGCAGCAGCCCAAGCAGCCCGGCGAGGATGAACAGGATTTTCGCCAGCCGCGGGTCGCCCGGGCGAACCAGGATGCCAGCTGCAAGCAGCAGCATCGCGGCGGCGAAGGCGATGGCGAGAATGCGCACGCTATGTCTCCCGGTCCGCATCCACACCGGCAAACGCACGCACGGCCGGTAGCAGGTCGCGGAAATCGGCCTCCAGTGCGTAGTAGTCGCGCGCCAGTTCGGCGTGCCCGGCCGCCAGGGGATTGGCTCGCGACAGCCGCCGCGACAACCCGCGCAGGGCACGGCGAATGCCCTCGGGATCGCCGTAGCTGCCCAGCCAGTCGTCGCGCGCCATCGCCCGGGTGACCTGGCGGGCGCGAGGCGGCAGCAGTGCCTGGTGGTGATCGAAAGCACGGTAGGCCCGGTCGCTGAAACGGGCCAACGGCTCGTCAGCATGCTCGTGCCAGTCGCGAGCCAGGAAGTGGTCGTGAAACATGTCGAGCAGAACGCCCGCGTAGCGACGGAATCCCGGGGCGAAGCGTGCGCGGCTGCGCATCACAGCCGGGTGGCTGTCGACAAAGCTGTCGATCCGGCGATGCAGCCTGATCGCCGCCAGCATCCGTGGCGGGTAGCGGCCGGGCGTCAGCGGACCCTTGACGAAGTCTCCGAGCAGACCACCCACCAGCGCCTCCGTGGAACCGGCCGACAGATAGAGATGGGCGAGGTAGTTCATTGCGATCGCTTGTGCCCGGCACGGCCAGTATAGCGGTGCCCGGCGGCTATACTCGGACCCGTGGACCAATCCGACGCCAATACCTTGCCACACGTCACCGTCGCCGAGGTCATGCGTGAGTCGTTCCTGATGGTCGACGGCATGAACACCATCAGCGACGTGCTGCTCCTGCTGCGCAGCAGGCAGGCTCGCTGTCTGGTGGTCTACAAACGTCACGATGCCGACGAGTACGGGGTGCTGCTGGTCAGCGACATCGGCCGCAAGGTGCTCGCCACCGGGCGTCAGCCTGACCGCATCAATGTCTACGAGGTGATGGCCAAGCCCGCCATCACCGTGCCGGCGACGACCGACATCATCAATTGCGCCCAGCTATTCACCCGCTGCGGTATCAGCCGTGCACCGGTGGTCGACGACACCGGGAACATCGTCGGTGTCGTCAGTCTCAACGACCTGGTGCTGCATGGCCTGCTGCCATGCTACGGGGGCACAGGAAACGAATCAGGTGACAGCGAAGCGGTGCCGGTAGCTACGCAGCAGCCCGAACACCAAAGGCCAGAGGAGCATGCCGACGACTGACGGCAACAGGTAGAACAGCATGCCGTCGGGCGCCCGCCCGGTGATTCCGAGGACCCACAGGCAGGTCAGCTGGTTGAGCAACAACAACAGCAGCACCACGCCCGCCTGCTGCCATTCCGGATAGACACGGATGCGCTGGTGCAGCCTGACCACCAGGAAGGCGACCAGCGCGTAACCGAGACCGTGCTCACCGAGCAGGCTGCCGGTCAGGACGTCTACGCAGAGGCCGGCGAGCCAACTGTAGCCGACCCCAACCCGGTTGGGCGCCGCCAGGCACCAGTAGATCAGCACCAGCAGCGTCCATTCCGGCCGTGCCGTCTCCGCCCATCCGGGCAAGGGCACGATCGCCAGCATCAGCGCCAGCGCCAGGCTCAGCACGATGGCTCCGCCACCACGTCGCCGCGCCAGGGTCACTGTGACGCCTCCCCAGCGGTGGGCTTTTCTCCGTCAGGAAGGGTGGTGACTTCGCCATCGGCTGACGTGGCCTCCTCTTGTTCGTCCAGCCGCCGCTTCACCAGCAGCACCTCGAGGCTGCGGTCGAGCTGCGCGCTCGGGGTTGCCGTCACCGTCGCGAACGGTCGGCCAGGATCGCGCTCGACCAGGGTGACCTCTCCGACCGGGTAGCCGCGCGGGAAGCGCCCACCCAGGCCCGAGGTGACCAGCAGGTCGCCGACCTGGATATCAGCGTCGTTGGGGATGTGGGGCAGCTGCAGGCGGTTCGGTGTGCCGGTGCCGCGGGCCACGGTGCGCATACCGGTACGGTTGATCTGTACTGGCAGGGCGTGGCTCGGGTCGGTGATCAGGATCGCCGTGGCGCTGAATGCGCCGAGATGGAGGATCTGCCCCATCACCCCCTCGGCGGCGAGCAGCGGCTGCTCGAGATTGACTCCGTCTAGCAGCCCCTTGTTGACCACCACCTGGTGGCGGTAGGGGTCGACGTCGACCGCCACCAGCTCGGCGACGGTCACCTCTTCGGGCACCCGCTGGGAGGCACCGAGCAGCCGCCGCAGGCGGGCATTCTCCTCCAACAGTGCCTCCTGGCGCTGCAGGCTGGCCTGCTGCTGGAGGCGCCAGGCGTGGAGTTCGGCATTCTCCTCGAGCAGACGCTGGCGCGAGGCAAACGTCTCGCCAGCCCAGTCCCCCAACTCGACCGGCAGGCCGACCAGCGTTTGCAACGGGGAAAGAGCCGTCGACAGCACCGCATGCACCTTCTCGAGGTGTTGGAAACGGTGATCGACGGTCATCAGCACCACCGACACCAGCACCAGCGTGATCAGGCGGGCGGTAAGCGATGGCCCACTGAGAAAGAGTAATTTAATGGTCGTGCCCCCAGGCGCCGGCGGGGTCGCGCGGTCGGCCTGTCATGCGGCCGTGGCGCACGGCCTCACTCGAGGGCGAAGATGTCGCCGCCACGGGCGTCAATCATCTCCAGCGCCTTGCCGCCGCCGACCGCCACGCAGGTGAGGGGATCTTCGGCAATCACCACCGGCAGCCCGGTTTCTTCCATCACCAGTCGGTCGAGGTCGCGCAGCAGGGCACCGCCACCAGTGAGGACGATGCCGCGCTCGGCGACGTCGGCACCGAGCTCCGGCGGGGTCTGTTCCAGCGCGGTCTTGACCGCGCCGACGATACCGGAGAGCGGTTCCTGCAGCGCCTCGAGGATCTCATTGCTGTTGAGCATGAAGCTGCGCGGAATGCCCTCGGCCAGGTTGCGTCCCTTGACCTCGATCTCGAGCACCTCGTTTCCCGGGTACGCCGAGCCGATGGCGTGTTTGATCCGCTCTGCCGTCGCTTCGCCGATCAGAGTGCCGTAGTTGCGCCGGACGTAGTTGGTGATCGCTTCGTCGAAACGGTCGCCGCCGATACGCACCGACGAAGAGTAGACGATGCCCGACAACGAGATGACGGCCACCTCGGAGGTGCCACCGCCGATGTCGATGACCATCGAGCCTTGCGCTTCGTCGACCGGCAGCCCGGCACCGATCGCCGCGGCCATTGGCTCCTCGATCAGGTAGACCTCTCGCGCGCCGGCCCCGGCGGCTGATTCCTTGATTGCGCGGCGCTCGACCTGGGTCGATCCGCACGGAACGCAGATCAGCACCCGTGGGCTGGGCCGCAGCACCCGGCTCTCGTGGACCCGGTTGATGAAGTACTGGAGCATCTTCTCGGTCACGGTGAAGTCGGCGATGACGCCGTCCTTCAATGGTCGGATGGCGGTGATGTTGGCTGGGGTGCGACCGAGCATGCGCTTGGCCTCGAGGCCTACCGCGGCAATGGTCTTGCCCCTGCCGCCGCCACTGCTGCTGCGGATCGCAACCACCGACGGTTCGTTCAGCACCACGCCCTTGCCACGGACGAAGATCAGGGTGTTGGCGGTACCGAGGTCGATCGCCAGATCGTTGGAAAAGAGGCCGCGGAGGAGTTTGAACATGGTCTTGGAACAGGGCTTCTGGCCGGATAAAGAGCGCTAATCTAGCAACGGGCGGGCCTTTGGGCAAGCTGCCATCTATGGTACTTTGCTGCCCCTTGTCGCTATTCACCGCCCGGAGATCCGCATGCCCCTCGAGCGCGAAGACATCGAGAACATCGCCCACCTCGCCCGGCTCGAACTCGATCCGGCCGATGTCCCGGCCTACACCCGCCATCTCTCGGACATCCTCGCCCTCGTCGAGCAACTCGACTCCGCCGATACCAGCGGCGTGACGCCGATGGCCCACCCGCTCGATGCCGTGCAGCGGCTGCGCGCCGACGAGGTGACGGAATCCGACCAGCGCGAGCGCTTCCAGGCCATTGCACCGGCGGTCGAGGACGGCCTCTACCTGGTCCCGAAAGTTATCGACTGACGCCCGCGCGTCCGTCAGGAGTCCCCATGGAGATCGCCACCGCCACGCTCGCGGAACTCGCCGCGGCGCTGCGCGCCCGCGAGCTGTCGAGCGAGGAACTGACCCGGGCCTACCTCGAGCGCATTGAGCGCCTCGACCCGGATCTGAACAGCTACATCACCGTCACCCCGGAGTTGGCGCTGCAACAGGCAGGCGCGGCCGACGCCGACCTGGCCCGTGGCGAAGGCGGCCCACTGACCGGTATCCCGCTGGCCCACAAGGACATCTTCTGCACCGATGGCGTGACCACCACCTGCGGCTCACGCATGCTGGCCGATTTCATCGCCCCCTATGACGCCACCGCCGTGACACGGTTGCGGCAGGCCGGCACGGTGCTGCTCGGCAAGACCAACATGGATGAGTTCGCCATGGGCTCGTCGAACGAGACCAGCCACTTCGGCCCGGTACGCAATCCGTGGGATCCGGAGCGGGTTCCCGGCGGCTCGTCCGGCGGCTCGGCCGCGGCCGTCGCCGCGGGACTGGCGGCAGCCGCCACCGGCACCGACACCGGCGGCTCCATCCGTCAGCCGGCAGCGCTTTGCGGCATCACCGGACTCAAACCGACCTACGGCCGGGTCTCGCGCTACGGCATGATCGCCTTCGCATCGAGCCTCGACCAGGGTGGCACGCTGACCCGCAGTGCCGAGGACGCCGCCCTGCTGCTCGGTGCCATGGCAGGATTCGATTCCCACGACTCGACCAGTGTCGACGTGCCGGTGCCCGACTACGCCGCCACCCTCGGCGACAACCTCGCTGGCCTGCGCGTCGGCCTGCCGCGCGAGTACTTCGGCGACGGCATCGATCCAGACGTCGCCAGCGCCGTCGATGCCGCCCTCGAGGAACTGCGGGGGCTCGGTGCCGAAACGGTCGAAATCAGCCTGCCCAACAGTCACCTCGCCGTACCGGCCTACTACGTCATCGCACCGGCCGAGTGCTCGGCCAACCTGTCGCGCTTCGACGGCGTCCGCTACGGCCACCGCTGTGCCGAACCACAGGATCTCGAGGAGTTGTACAAGCGCAGCCGCAGCGAAGGATTCGGCGCCGAGGTCAAGCGCCGCATCATGATCGGCACCTATGCGCTGTCAGCCGGTTACTACGATGCCTATTACCTCAAGGCACAGCGGGTACGCCGGTTGATCGGTGACGACTTCCGCCGCGCATTCGCCAAAGTCGACGTTATCGCCGGACCCACCGCGCCGACACCAGCCTTCGCCATCGGCGAGCGCGTCGACGACCCGATCACCATGTACCTCTCCGATATCTTCACCATCGCCGCCAACCTCGCTGGCCTGCCGGGCATGTCGCTGCCGGCCGGGTTCAGCGGCGAACTGCCGGTCGGCCTGCAGCTGATCGGCGACCACTTCGCCGAAGGCCGCCTGCTCAATGTCGGCCACCGCTACCAGCAGGCGACCGACTGGCATCGCCGCCTGCCGCCGGCCTGTGCCTGAATTGCCCGAGGAGAGAGAGATGGATTGGGAAGTGGTCATCGGACTCGAAATCCACGCCCAGCTGGCAACCCGTTCGAAAATCTTTTCCGGTGCCGCGACCACCTACGGCGCCGCGCCGAACACCCAGGCCTGCGCCGTCGACCTCGGCCTGCCCGGCGTGCTTCCTGTGCTCAATGGCGAGGCGGTACGCATGGCAGTCAAATTCGGCCTCGCGATCGATGCCAACATCTGCCGCCACTCGGTGTTCGCGCGCAAGAACTACTTCTACCCGGACCTGCCCAAGGGCTACCAGATCAGCCAGTTCGAGCTGCCGATCGTCGAACGCGGTCACCTCGACATCCCGCTCGATGATGGTCGCAAGCGCATCGACATCACCCGCGCCCATCTCGAGGAGGACGCCGGCAAGTCGCTGCACGAGGACTACCACGGCATGACCGGCATCGACCTCAACCGTGCCGGCACGCCGCTGCTCGAGATCGTCTCCGAGCCCGACCTGCGCTCGGCCGTCGAGGCGGTGATCTACATGAAGACCGTGCACGCGCTGGTCCGCCATCTCGAAATCTGCGACGGCAACATGCAGGAAGGGTCGTTCCGCTGCGACGCCAACGTCTCGTTGCGGCCGCGTGGCGAGTCCGAGCTCGGCACCCGCACCGAGTTGAAGAACCTCAACTCATTCCGCTTCGTCGAACGGGCGATCAACTACGAAGTCGAACGCCAGGCGCGGCTGCTCGAGAGCGGCGGCACGGTGGTGCAGGAGACGCGCCTCTACGATCCGGACAAGCACGAGACCCGCTCGATGCGGAGCAAGGAAGAGGCCAACGACTACCGCTACTTCCCCGATCCTGACCTGTTGCCGGTGGTGCTCGACGACGCCTACATCGAGGCGGTGCGCGCGACCCTGCCCGAACTGCCGGACGCCCTGCGTCAGCGTTTCATCACCAGCTACGGTCTCAAGGAGGAGGACGCCGCGACACTGACTGTGAGCCGCGAGTTGGCGGCCTACTACGAGGCCGTCGCCGCCGCCTGCAATGAACCGAAGCTGGCCGCCAACTGGGTCATGGTCGAACTCGGCGGCGCACTCAACCGTGCCGGACTCGAGGTGACCGACGCCCCGGTTAGGGCTGCCCAGCTCGGCGGACTGTTGCTGCGCATCGTCGACCAGACCATCTCCGGCAAAATCGCCAAACAGGTGTTCGAGGCCATGTGGAGCGGTGAGGGCGATGCCGACGCCATCATCACCGCCCGCGGCCTGCAGCAGGTCAGCGACAGCGGCGCCCTGGAGACCCTGGTCAATGAACTGATCGCCGCCAATCCGCAGCAGGTTGAGCAGTACCGCGCCGGCAAGACCAAGCTGCTCGGGTTCTTCGTCGGCCAGGCGATGAAGGCGACCAAGGGCCAGGCCAACCCCAAGCAGCTCAACGACCTCCTGTGCAGCAAGCTCGGCGAGCCAACCCCCGGACAGGGGTCCGAGTAGAGCCGCCCGGCCCTACCCGGAACACCGCCCACCTCCATGGACACTGACCAGATCCGCACCCGCCTGCTGGCACGCCGTGATGAGCTGAAGCGGTTGGAGGCCACCGCGACCGAAGCCGCGGAAACGGTCGAGCTCGACCAGGCCCGTGTTGGCAGGTTGTCGCGGATGGACGCCCTGCAGGGCCAGGCGATGGCCCAGGAGAGCCTGCGCCGGCAGCAGCTCGAACAGGTCCGGATCGATGCCGCGCTGCGCCGTCTCGACGATAGCAGCTACGGCGAATGCCACGAATGCGGTGAACCGATCGGCGACGGTCGGCTCGGCGCCGACCCGACCGCGACCCACTGCCTCGCCTGCGCCGAGGCCGCCGAACGCACTTCCTGACCGACCGCGGCAACGTCTCGTCGCCAACGTCCGCCTCGACTACGCTGATGGCAAGGTCAGGATGGCGGGGGTACGGAGATGAGCCACAAGCACGACAAGCTGCTGCGCAGTCTGTTCAGCAGCGGCCACGTCAGCGGTAACCTCCACTGGCGCGACGTCGAAGGACTGCTTCACCACCTCGGTGCCACCGTCGACAACCTCTCCGGCGCCCGTCTGCGGGTGAAACTGAACGGTATCGAAGGCATCCTGCACCGACCCCACCACGGCAACACCCTTGGCCGCATGGATGTTTCGCACCTGCGTGAATACCTGGCCCGCGCCGGCGCCACGCCGTCCCAGGTCGAGAACCGCTGAGTCCGACCGTGCCCTTCTAGTCGAGGCCTAGCAGCCCCGGCAACCCTTCGAGCGAAGTCAGCTCCGCCACTGGCGTGCCCGGTAGCCGCTCCGGTGGCTGGCCGAAGCGGTTGATCCAGATCACGGTCATGCCAAAGTCCGCCGCACCCGCGGCATCCCAAGCGTTCGACGACATGAAAGCGATGCGCTCTACCGGCACGCCGAAGTGGTCGGGAGCCAGCTTGTAGACCGATGGGTCAGGCTTGTAGATCTTGAGCGGGTCGACGGTGAGCACCGCGTCGAGCAGGTCACTGATGCCGGCACTGGCCACGGCGGCGTCGATCATTAGCGGCGAGCCGTTGGTCAGGATCGCGGTCTTGAGCCCTCCGGCGCGCAGCCGACGCAGCATCTCCGGCACCTCGGGATAGGCGTCGAGTTCCATGTACAGCGCCAACAACCGGTCACGCAGAGGCGGGTCGTCGATGCCGACCGCGGCCAGGGCGTAGTCGAGGGCGTCGCCGGTCACCTGGGTGAAATCGACGTAGCGGCGCATAAGGCTGCGCAGCCAGGTGTACTGCAGTTGCTTCAGGCGCCAGACCTCGGCCAGCGCGTCGGCCTTGCCGTGCAGGTCGTCGCGGCAACGGGCCGCGGCGGCGGCGACATCGAACAGCGTACCGTAGGCGTCGAACACGCAGGCTTCGATCGGGCCGAAGGTTTGGGTGTCATTCATGGTCAGCTCCTGGTCAGGCCAGAGCGGTGCTCGCCTGGCAAAGGTTGTCGAACAGTTGCGGCGTGCGCGACTTGAGCACGTCGACTCCGGACACGGCGGTCATATTGACGATTCTGCGCACCGTCGCCGATGCGGTGAGGATGTGGGCCGGTTTGTTGACCCCGAGCAGGATCGGCCCTACCGAGACACCGTCGCCGAGCATCTTGAGCATGTTGAACGAGGTGTTGGCGGTGTCGAGGCTGGGCATCACCAGCAGGTTGGCTGCCCCCTTGTACATCGAGTTGGGGAAGACCCGCAGCCGGATCTCTTCGGAGAGCGCCGCGTCGGCATGCATCTCGCCCTCGACCAGCAGGTCGGGTGCCATCTTCCGGATTCGCTGCAAGGCTTCGCGCATGCGCTCCGCGGAAGGATCCTGGAAGCTGCCGAAGCTCGAATGCGACACCAGCGCCACCTTCGGCTCGATACCGAAATGACGCACTTCGCGCGAGGCCAGGATGGCGATCTGCGCCAGGTCCTCCGCCTCCGGGTCGACGTTGACGTTGGTGTCGGTGATGAACAGCGTACCCTTGCTCAGGATCAGCGCGGTCATCGCCGCCGGCGTGCGCGGCCGCCGGCGTGCGCGCGCAGTCCTGCAGACCGACGATCTCTTCGATATGCCGCAGGTGACTCAGGTAGCGCCCGGTCAAGCCGCAGATCATGGCGTCGGTCTCGTCACGGACCAGTGCCAGGGCGGCGATGGCCGTGTTGCTGGTGGTCACCACGACACGCGCGATCTCCGGTGTCACCCCGCGCCGCTCCATGAGGCTGTGGTAGAGCTGCCAGTACTCGCGGAAGCGCGGGTCGTTCTGCGGGTCGACGACGCTGAAATCCCGCTCCTGCTGGATCCTCAGCCCGAGCCGGGCGATGCGCATCTGGATCACCTTCGGCCGCCCGACGAGGATCGGCTGCGCCAGCCCCTCGTCGACCACCTCCTGCACCGCGCGCAGCACGCGCTCGTCCTCTCCCTCGGCGTATGTAATGCGCATCGGCTCGGCCTTGGCCTGCTCGAACATCGGCCGCATCACCTGGCCCGACTTGTAGACGAAGGTCTTGAGCCGGCGGCGGTAGGCGTCGAAGTCCCCGATCGGTAGGGAGGCGACACCACTGAGCATGGCCGCGCGCGCCACCGCCGG
>CAXMPC010000201.1:0-10391 GCA_964195335.1 uncultured Gammaproteobacteria bacterium
CGGCTTGTTCGAATCGTCCAGCACCTGGTCCCACTTGCGGTCCCAGACCAGAGCCTCGGCAGCGTCACCCCAGAAACCTTCCGGATCATCAATCGATCGCTTGTAGAGCTCGTCGTAATTACCCACGGGGTCCCCCTTGTCGTTTGATGATGATTCGGTCACCGGCAATCTGGATGCGGCGAAACCTGGTTTGACTGCAACGGGGTCAGGGCATGCGCCCAAGCCTCCGCACATTGTCAACAATCTAGTCGAGGGCAGGCAGTCTAATAAGCGTCATTCGGCAGTGTCAAGAAAACTTCATGGGCAATATGTTGACAATCCACCATTATTTTCCCTTGTCGCGCGCCAGCCAGATCGCCAGGCCCTGGCTGTTCAGATCGAGATCCATCGTCAGCAAGTCGATGATCTCCACCTGCGGCAGGGTGCACCCATGCGCCTCGAGTCGGGTCATAAAACGTTGCTCGAGTCCGGCACGGATCGCCACCGCCGGCTCGGCGTCGGCGGCATGCGCCCGGGCGAGATCACGGTCGAACCGCAGGTCATCGCGCAGGTCGTCGGCCAGGCGGTCGAGGTCGCCGACCCGGCCGAAGTGCGTCAGGTAGACGCTGGCGGGCCCGAGCGCCATCAGGCGATCGACCGTCGCCAGCCAGGCGTCGGGATCGAGCTGGACCGGGGTGGTGGTCGCGAACAGGAACGGGCCGTGCCCGGTATCGAACTCGCGGTAGGAGATGCCGAAGGTGTCGCCGCTGAAGATGCCGCGGCTGGCCGCGTCCCAGACACAGTAGTGGTGCAGCGCGTGACCGGGTGTATGCAGTAGCCGCAGCGGCCGGCCACCGAGATCGACCTCCATGCCGTCACGGCTCTCGATCACCCGTTCGGCCGGGATCGGAACCACTTCGCCGAACAGTCGTGCCATCTCGCTTTCGCCATAGACCGCGGTGGAGCCGGCGATCAGCCTGGTCGGGTCGACCAGGTGACCGGCCCCGCGCGGATGGACCACCAGCCGGGCGTCGGGAAAGGCGGCCATCAGCGCCCCGGCACCGCCACCATGATCGAGGTGGACGTGGGTCGGCATGACGTAGTCGACCTGGTCGCGCCCGAGGCCGAGTTGTTCGAGAGCGGTGATTGCCAACGGCAGCGAATGGCTGGTACCGGTATCGATGAAGGCGGCACGACCGTCCTCGACCACCAGGTAGAAGGCCGCCAGTGCGGGGCGAACGTAGCCGGAATCGATCCGGGTGATGCCGTGGTCGAGGGTCTCGATCGGGTTCATCGGTTCTCCGTCATCAGTTGGCCCGAGGTCACACCCCACACAGGCCATACCTCTTCATGTGGGTCGGGCTTCAGCCCGACCCACAACAGCTCCGAGGTCAGCCAGTTGCCCCACCAATCCGTTCAACGCTCGAGCACAAAGGTCCCGGGCGCATCGGCCAGGGGCGGATGCTCCGCGCAGCCGATCGCGGGGGGATCGACGAGGTCGCCGCAGCGTTCGTCGAGCCAGGTGACCCAGTCCTCCCACCACGAGCCGGGCAGCTTTGGCGTCGCCAGCTGCCACGCCTCCGGATCGGTGTCGCCATCGATCTCGGCGGCCCAGTAGCGCCGCTTTGGCGGGTCAACCGGCGGGTTGATGATGCCCAGGATATGGCCCGAGGTCGCCAGTACGTAGCGCACCGGCCCCTCGACCAGCCCGCCGATGCGGAAGGTGGCATGCCACGGGGCGATGTGATCCTGTTCGGCGCCGACGACGTAGAGCGGCTGCTTGACCCGGCCGAGATCGATCTTGCGCCCGGCAAGAGTGATGGCGTCGGGCTGCGCCAGCCGGTTGTGCAGGTAGAACTCGCGCAGGTACCAAGCGTGCATCCGCTCCGGCATGCGCGTCGTGTCCATGTTCCAGTAAAGGATGTCGAAGCGCGGCAGTTCCTCGCCCAGCAGGTAATTGTGGACGTAGTAGTACCAAACCAGGCTGTTCGAGCGCAGCGCGCGGAAGGCGTTGGCCATGTCCTGGCCGTCGAGGTAGCCACTTTCGGCCATGCGCTGCTCGAGCCAGTTGATGGTGTCATCGTCGATGAACACACCAATCTCTCCCGGCAGGTCGAAGTCGACCAGTGTCGTGAGCAGCGTCCAGTGGGCGACCGGCGACTTGCGTCGACCGCCGGCACGGTTGAGCCAGGCCATCAGGGCAGCCACCAGCGTGCCGCCGATGCAATAGCCGGTGAGGTGGACCTGGTCGCTGCCGGTCACCTTGCGCGCCACCTCGACTGCCTGCAGCGCACCGTCGACCAGGTAGTCGTCGAAGGTGGTCTCGCGCATGTCCGGGCCGGGGTTCTTCCAGCTGGTGACGAACACCGTGAAGCCCTGCGCGACCAGCCAGCGGATCAGGCTCTTGCGCTCGTTGAGATCGAGGATGTAGTACTTGTTGATCCAGGGCGTGACCAGCACCAGCGGCATCGCCCGCACCTTGTCGGTGGTCGGGGCGTACTGGATCACTTCGAGCAGCCGGTTGCGGAAGACCACCTTGCCCGGCGTCGTCGCCAGGTTTTCGCCTACCGTGAACGCCTCCTCGTCGGTCATGCGGATGGTGCCGCGATGGACGTCCTTGACCAGGTTGCTCATCCCCTCGGCCAGGCTCACGCCGCCGGTCTGCAGCGCGCGCAGCAGCACCGCCGGATTGGTCATCAGGGCATTGCTCGGGGCGAATGCGTTGAGTAATTGGCGGGTCATGAACACCGCCTTGGTCTTCGCCTCTTCATCACTGCCCGGGGTCGCCTCGATGGCATCCTCCAGCCAGCGCGTGCCGAGCAGGTAGAGTTCCTTGAGGTGGTCGAAAAACGGGTTCTGCTCCCAGGCCGGGTCCTGGAAGCGCTCGTCGAACGGGTTGACCCGGACCAGGTCGTCCTCGTTCTCCCCGAAGTAGCGGCGCATGGCGTGCATCTGCACCGTGGCGACGTCGCTGGCGAGCGCATTGAACTGCTCCGCCAGGGCCTGGGGCTGTTGCAGCCACGCCTGCTGCACCTTCTGGCAGGCACCGAACATGCCGAACGGATCGACCGCTTCGCGCCAGGCGCGCAGCCATTCGGCCGGCGGGGCGGTTTTGGGCTCGGTCATCGCGGTCTCCGGAAAGCAGCCAAGAGGCTGAGGATAGTCGACGTCAGGGCCGGCACCAAGCGCTCAGGCCGGTGGTGGCAGCCACGTCAGACCGGGCAGAACCAGGTCGGCCTCGCCGGCCCAGCGCCCGTCGCCGTCCCAGTCGAGGTAGACCGTGGCCACGCCGGCAGCGCGTCCGGCCTGAAGGTCGAACAGGAAGTCACCGACCATCACCGCATCATCGGCCGCCGCGCCCCAGCTGTCGAGCAGTCGCTGGATGCCGGCCGGACTCGGCTTCGGCTCCGCCTCGTCACGGCCAAGGAGGTCGGACGGATCAAACTCGTCGTCCAGTCCGGCTGCGACCAGGGTCCGGCAGACGCTGGCGCGGGAGTTGCGCGAGACGATACCTACCCGGCTGCCGCACCGGCGCAGCCAGGCCAGCATCGCGGCAGCCCCGGGTCGGGGCGTGGCGCGGTCACAGGCTGCGGTCTCGATGACGTCGAGCCGTCGCCGCAGCGGTTCGGCACGCGCCACCGGCAGGCAGGCCAGGTGCTCGAGGATCGGGATGCGATCGGGCACGCCGAGTTCGCGCCGGATGGCATCGAAGTCGTGCACCGGGTGGGTCAGGGTGCCGTCGAGGTCGAAGATCCAGTGCCGGCAGCGACGTAACGCGGCCAGCCGTGCCTGATCGGGGGCTGCGCTCACGCGCGACTCACTCCTCCGTAGCGCCCTCGGCCGGCTGGCCGCGCAGCGGGATCGTATCCTCACCGAACAGCACCTGGCGCAGCAGGCGGTAGCCAAACTCGAGCAGCGCCTCGTCGTCTTCGCGCAGTGACTCCCAGGTCGCGTCATCGAGATCGTGGGCGGCACGGAAACCGTCGCTTAGGGCGAAGCTGCGAAAACCGTCGAGGTTGTAGGAGGCGAGAAAAAAGAGCTGCAGGCTGCGCGCGGTATGCGTGCCGACCTTGGGCCCGGTCGACTTCTTCTTCAGGATCAGCTGGCGCCAACCGCGCGCGTGGCGGTCGTACTCCTCGACCCTCTGCTCCTTGCGGTAGTCGGCGATGGTGATCTTGCGCGGCTCCTGGTGGCCGAGGCAATGGTCCTCGCGGACCATGGCGTAGGACTGCTCGTCGGTCGGCGATCCGGTCTTGCGCAGCGACAGTAGGCCCACCGGGTAGTAGCGGCAGGCGGTCGGCCGGTCTTCGTAGATGCCGCAGCCCTTGTCGGTCAGGAACAGGCAGCGCGGCGAATCATCCTCGGTGCGCAGCTTGACCCCAGGCATGCCGTCGCTGTCGAGCTGGAACGGCACCGTGTAGGCAGCCAGCAGCTGCTGCGAGGTGAGGTCGAGGCGGCGCTTCAGACGCAGCAGGTCGTACGGCGTCAGGGTGATGTCGATCTGCTCGCAGCACTTGTTGAAACAGGCGACATCGGGATGGCAGCGGAACTGGATGACCGACGCGTCGGTGAGTTGCTCCGGTTGGACCGGGCTCTTCGGTGGATTGACTTCGATCTCGGACATTGGGCCACCTCGGTGGGGTTCGCGGCTAGGCTGCCGTCATCTTAGCAACGGCAAACCGGCAGACTCACAGCGTGGAAGAAAAAAGGGCCGGGCGCCTCGCGGCACCCGGCCCGTTTACCATCAATGGAAGCGGATCAGGCCGCGTTCTCAGTCTTGCTCTTGAACAGCTTGGACTTGTCGACCAGGTCGACGTGGGCGCGCTTGAAGCAGGTCCACTTCTTGCTGTGCCGGTCGTAGACCGAGTTCACGAAGACGTGCCAGTTCTCCTCGTCGACAAAGTTCTTGTCGGTGCGGTAGTAGAAGCCCGGGTAGCGCGACTCCTCGCGGAACTGGATGTGCTTCATGTGCGCCTCGGCGGTGAGGATGCGGTGGTAGTTCTCCCACGCCCGGAGCAGCTCGTGGAGGTCCTTGGCGCGCATCTTCAGCGCGTCCTCCTTGAGCATCTCCAGTTTCTCCTCGGCGACCGCGAGCATCTTGTCGTTGGTGTTGTAGTAGGTCGCGACACCCGCCACGTACTCGTCCATGATCTTCTGCAGGCGGAACTGCAGCATCTTCGGCGTGATGTAGTTCGGGTTGATGTCGATCGCCGTCGAGTAGTCCTTGAACTCCAGGAAGGTCTTGACCGGCTGGTAGATCTCCTCGACCAGCTGCTCGACCGGGGTGTCGAGTTCCGGCTGGCGGTCGTTGTTGTCGACGCAGAACTTGACCATCGACTTGGCGGCCATACGGCCCTCGGCGTGCGAACCCGACGAGAACTTGTGGCCCGAGGCACCGACGCCGTCACCGGCGGTGAACAGCCCCTTGACCGTGGTCATCGAGCGGTAGCCCCAGTTCCAGCCTTTGGGCAGGTGCTCGGGGACACCGGCCTCGGTCTCCTCGGTCGGGGCGCCGAGGTCCTCCGGACCGGAGACCCAGATGCCGCAGCAGCCCGAGTGCGAGCCGAGCAGGTAGGGCTCGGTCGGCATCAGCTCGGAGTTCTTTTTATCCGGCTCGATGTTCTCGCCAACCCAGATGCCGCACTGGCCGATGCACATGTCGAGGAAGTCTTCCCAGGCCTCGGCCTCGAGGTGCTTGACCTCGCGCGGGCTCAGCGTCTCGCGCAGGTTGGCCAGCGCGGTGACGGTATCCATGTAGATCGGTCCGTGACCGTCCTTCATCTCTTTCAGCATGACGTGGTTACGCAGGCATGACGCCGGCACGGCCGCCTGGCCGTAGGGCGGGTAGTCGTCGAGCATCGCCTTGTTCTTGGTCAGGTAATCCTCCCCGTAGGCGTTGGTCGCCTTGGCCTTGAACAGCAGGAACCAGGCGCCGACCGGGCCGTAACCGTCCTTGAAGCGGGTCGGGACGAAGCGGTTCTCCATCATCGTCATCTCGGCGCCGGCCTCGGCGGCCATGGCGTAGGTCGAGCCGGCGTTCCACACCGGGTACCAGGCGCGGCCGGTGCCCTCACCGACCGAGCGCGGGCGGAAGATGTTGACCGCGCCGCCGCAGGCCAACAGGCAGGCCTTGAACTTGTAGACGTGGACGGTGTTATCGCGGGTCGAGAAACCGACCGCGCCGGCGATGCGGCCCGGATCGTTCTTGTCGTTGACCAGCTTGACGATAAAGATGCGCTCCTCGACGCGCTCGGAGGTCAGCGCCTTCTTGGCCGCCTCGGCGACGATCCACTTGTAGGACTCGCCGTTGATCATGATCTGCCATTTGCCGGAACGAACCGGCTTGCCGCCGTCCTTCAGCGCCGGCAGGCCCTTTGAGCCGTCGTGGCGCTCGCCGTTCTCGTCGAGCTTCCAGATCGGCAGGCCCCACTCCTCGAACAGGTGCACCGACTCGTCGACGTGGCGACCGAGATCGTAGGCCAGGTCGTCGCGAGTGAGGCCCATCAGGTCGTTGGAAACCATGCGCGTATAGTCGGCCGGATCCAGCTCGGTGCCGATGTAGGTGTTGATCGCCGACAGGCCCTGGGCGACGGCGCCGGAGCGGTCCATCGCGGCCTTGTCGACCAGCTTGATTTTCAGCGGGCGGCCAATCTTCGCCTCAGCCTGCTTGGCCCACTGCATGATTTCGTAACCGGCGCCGCAACAAGCCATGCCACCGCCAATCAGGAGGATGTCGAGCTCTTCCTCGACAACCGTCGGGTTGCCAAACGTTCCCATATCAGACATATCCAGTCCCCTTGTCTCTGTTCTGTGTGTGCGACGGCTAGAGCTTGATCAGCTCGTCAGGATTGCCGGCACGGTAGCCGTTGACGCTGACGAAGAACCCCGGATCGGCGATCTTCGCGTAGTCGGCATCGGGCTTGCCGCCGTAGGGATCGATGGAGCCCTCCGGGGTGGTACGGATCGGGAAGCGGAAGCGCTTCATGGTGCCGTTGCGGAACTTGATCGTCCACATGATCGAGTCCGAGCCGCGCAGCGGTTGCACCGAGCCGCCCAGCGGCACGATGTCGGCGTAGTGACGGCACTCGATCGCCTGCTGCGGGCAGATCTTGACGCAGGAGTAGCACTCCCAGCACTGCTCCGGCTCCTGGTTCCATGCCTTCATGGCATGGCCGGTCTCGGAGCCGTCCTTGTCCAGCTTCATCAGGTCGTGTGGGCAGATGTACATGCAAGCGGTCTTGTCCTGACCCTTGCAGCCATCGCACTTGTCGGTACGTACGAATGTCGGCATGTCGCTATTCTCCGTTGTCGTTCACTTATTTGATTGTCCGTGGCCGCCGGCGGAGCGGGGCGACCTCTGCCGCGAGCCGGTCAGCGGGCCGAGTGGCCCGCCATCTTCACTTCCACCTTCTGGTCGTCCGCAAGGCCAGCGTAGTACTCGCGGAGAATCGCCAGCACTTCGGGCCGGCTGAAATGGTGCGGCACGTCGTCGCCCTCGGAGAGCGCCTTGCGCAGCTTGGTCCCCGACAGCAACAGCCGGTCTGCGGCGTCGTGCGGGCAGGTCTTCATCGATGCCATGCCCTCGCACTTGTGGCAGTAGAAGGTCCAGTCGATCTTCAGCGCGCGCGTCTCCAGCGCGTTTTTCGGAATCTCGTCGAAGATGTGATGGGCATCGAACGGACCGTAGTAGTCACCGACGCCGGCATGGTCACGGCCGACGATCAGGTGCGAACAGCCGTAGTTCTGGCGGAACAGGGCGTGCAGCAGGGCCTCTCGCGGACCGGCATAGCGCATGTCGAGCGGGTATCCGGCCAGCATGACGGTGTTGTCGGCGAAGTAGTTCTCGCACAGCGTCGAGATCGCCTCGGAGCGCACCTCGGCCGGGATGTCCCCAGGCTTCAGCTTGCCGAGCAGCGAGTGGATCAGCACACCGTCGCAGATCTCGATGGCGATCTTGGCCAGGTATTCGTGCGAACGGTGCATGGGATTGCGGGTCTGGAATGCCGCGACCGTGCTCCATCCCTGGCGTGTGAACTCGGCACGGGTCTCGGCCGGGGTCATAAACAGTTTGCCGTACTTGGCCGGGAACTCGCCTTGTGACAGCACCTTGACCGGGCCGGCGAGATTGACGTCGCCCTGGGCCATGACCATCTGCACGCCCGGATGCTCGGTGTCGGTGGTCTTGTAGACCATGACGCACTCATGGGCCTTGTCGATGGTGTACTTCTCGGTCAGGCGCATGGTCGCCATGATTTCGTCGCGCTCGGGGTCGACCAGAGCGATCTCCTCACCCTCGGCAAGGCCGTCGGCCAGAACCTGGTCGGCGGAAAGGGTGATCGGGATCGGCCAGAACAGGCCGCTCGCGGTCTGCATGGCGTCACACACCCGCTCCCAGTCGAGGCGCGTCATGAAGCCGTCGAGCGGAGTGAAACCACCGATACCAAGCATGATCAGGTCGCCCACTTCGCGTGAGCTGAGCGGCACCCGCGGCAGGGAAGCGGCGCGCGCGCGCTCCGCCTCGAGCTCGGTGCCTGTCAGCAACAGCGGCTTGAGTTCGTCACCGCCGTGCGGCTTGACCAGCGTGGACATGGTGCTCCTCTCCTCAATCTATCCCTGGTAAACAGACGCCCGGAAATGCCGGAGCCAGGAACGGGAGAGCCACCTTGCGCGATCGCCGCGCGAAAATCCAAGTGAATTTATCTAGCCACCCATAAGTGGGTTTTATTGTTGCCGTCGCAAGAGCTTATGGATGGATAAGTCGAGCTGTATAAAAACGATTATTCAGCTAAATATCAATGCTTTGGAGCCTGTGAACTCACGGCATCCGGCGCGGCCAAGCAATCGACCAAAGCCGGACGGGCCGACCCCGCCGGCCGGAATAGCCGGATCCTCGGCCACCGGAGTGTTGATGTAGACCTGCCCGCAACGCAGGCCTTGACCGATTCTCAGCGCACGCTCCGGATCGGCCGACCAGACGCTGGCGCCGATGCCAATCGGGGCGTGGTTGGCAATCTCCACCGCCTCGGCCTCACCAGCCACACGGATGATCGCTGCCACCGGCCCGAACAGCTCCTCGTCGTAGGCCGGCATGCCGGGCGCCACATGGTCGAGGATCGAACCCTGGTAGAAAGCCCCCGGTGGCTCACCGGGCATGCAGCCGGTGACGACGCGCGCGCCCTGGGTCCGCGACCCGGAGACCTGGCGGTGCAGGAGGTCACGGAGTGCGTGGCTCGCCAACGGCGCAAAACGGGTACCCTCCTTCATCGGGTCGCCATAAATAAGTTCTGACTCGACCGGTTGCAGCAACCGCTCGATGAAGGTATCGGCAAGCTCCTCGACGATGATGAAACGCTTGGCCGCCGCCGCACGCTGGCCGGCATTGGCAAAGCGGGCAGCAAACGCGGCCTCCACGGCACGTTCGAGGTCGGCATCGGCCAGGACGATAAAGGGGTCACTGCCACCGAGGTGCAGGGTCACTTTCTTGCCTTCCTCACCGGCCAGCGCAGCCACCTCGCGGCCTGCGTAACCGCTACCGCAGAAGCTGACTGCCGAGACCATCGGGGCGGCGATCACGCTCGGCACCTGGGCGGCATTGATCTGCAGTGTACGGAAGGCATCTGGCGCACCAAGCCCTTCACGCAGCAACTCGTCGATGGCCATGGCGCACTGGGTCACGGCACTGGCGTGCTTCAGTACCACGCCGTTGCCGGCCAGCAGGGCCGGCATGGCAACGCGGAACACCAGCCAGAACGGGGCATAGCGCGGCGTGATCGCCAACACGATGCCAAGCGGTATCTGGTCGAGAGTCACCCGGCGACCGTCGCTGTCGACCAGCGACTCCTGCCCAAGGTAGTCACCGGCGGCACGCGCCAACTGCTCACAGAGCCGGGCGCAGTCCTCCACCTCCTGCAGGGCCTCGCGGCGCAGTTTGCCCATTTCAAAGGTGATCAGGCGCGACAGTTCCTCGCTGTCGCTACGCAGCAGAGCGGCGACCTGGATCAAGCGCTCGGCACGCTCGGCCAGCGCCAGGGCACGCCATTCGACCGCACCGACAGCAACCTCATCAAGCGTCTCGCGGAGCTTGTACCCGTTCCATTCCTTGAATACCGACAGGGTCGATCCGTCGAGTGGCGATGTCGAACGCAGTGCCATTGGAACCCCATTCTCTAATAATTATTATGCGTTACCATACTAGTATAAAAATCCCGCGGGTAGGGAACCTCTGATTAAGTCTGGACGAAGTAGATGGTGCTTCAGAATGTTCAGATTTGAGGCGCCAAGCGCACGTAATAGCCAGCTATTGCGAAGCTTTGCCAACGACAAAGCTGGGCATTCTGGGCCCCAGATACGAGTTCATGACTTGATTAGAGTCCTTTAGGTCATCTTGCCGAGATTCGAGCCCATGTCCAAAC